>CAZJCB010000294.1:0-2804 GCA_964544245.1 uncultured Christensenella sp. | reverse complement strand
TTTCCTTGAACAGGGACCGCTTTGCTGGTAGACTGGGCACAGCGAAAATTCAAAATCAGGAGGGCGGCATGATTTACAGGAAGCTGGGCGGCACCGGCCTGGACGCGGGCGTCATCGGCATCGGCACGGAACACCTGGACGGCAAGCCCTACGGCGTCGTGGAAGAAGTCCTCCACGCCGCGTTGGACAGGGGCGTCAACATGATGGACCTCTTCATGCCCGGGGAGACGGTCCGGCGCAGCATCGGCCGCGCACTGCGCGGAAAACGGGAAAGGATCATGATCCAGGGCGCCATCGGCTCCGTCGACCTGAACCAGCAGTATGACATCAGCCGGGACCTGGACACCTGCCGGCGGTATTTTGAGGGCCTGCTGTCCGCCCTGGAAACGGATACCATCGATTTCGGGATGTTCTTCTTCATGGACTCGCAGGACGCCCTGGAGCAGGTGCTCAGCAACGGCATCGCTGACTACGCGCAGCGCCTGAAGCAGGACGGCGTCATCCGCCACATCGGGGCGACCTCGCACAACCCGCTCATCTCCCGAAAAATGGTTGAGATGGGCCTGCTGGACACCCTGATGTTCAGCGTCAACCCTGCTTTTGACATGAACCCGGGCGACGCGGCACTGGAAATCATGCTCGACGGGATGAAGGACAGCCGGCTGGAGGGGGTCAACAGCGCCCGCGCGGCCCTCTACCTGCTGTGCGAGCAGAAGGGCGTGGGCATCACCAGCATGAAGACCCTGGGCGCGGGCAAACTGCTGTCCAGGGAATACACGCCTTTCAGGGCGCCGCTCAGCGTGGGACAGTGCATCCACTACGCCCTGTCGCGCCCGGCGGTGGCCAGCGTGATGCTGGGCTTCAGCAGCGTGAAGGAAGTGGAGGAGGCCTGCCGCTACCTGGACATGACGGAGAACGAAAAGGACTACGGCGCGGTCATCAGGGGCAGCGCAGGATTGATGCACGGTTCCTGTGTGTACTGCAACCACTGCCAGCCCTGCCCGGCCGGCATCGACATCGCCTCGGTGCACCGCTGCCTGGACATCGCCAGGCTGGACCCCAGCCGCGTCCCGCCCGGCGTTCGGCAGCGTTACGGCGCCCTGGACGCCAGGGGAAGCGACTGCATCGCCTGCGGCAGCTGCGAGGAGCGCTGCCCCTTCGGCGTGGAGGTCATCCGGAACATGGAACGGGCCGCGGAGATATTCGGGTTCTGATGATATGGAAACTTCTTTGAAAATATTGAAAATATCGCGCTTTTATGGGAAATCCGCTTGACAGGGCGCTCTCCCGCTCCTATACTGTGCCCGAAATGACCTGAAAGGAGGCCGCGGCATGAACCGGAAACAGCTTTCCCTCGGTGGAACCAAGGGACATCCATGCCATGGCCGGCTCAATCTGCGCTGATCAATACCTGAGGCGTAAGGCAGGCTCCGGCATGGCGACAGTGCGGGGGCTATTTTTATGCCATTGGACGACAGGGGACGTATGAACAAAAGAAACTACAGGCTGTTTTTCAGGCTGCTGCGTGAAAACGCGGGCCATTTTTCCGGCGCGGCGCTGCTGGCCGTCGTCAGCGTGTTCCTGGGTTTCCTCACGCCAGCCCTCCTGGCGGAGGTGCTGGACAATTACCTCTCCGGGCTGCCTTCCAGGCTGCCGGCCTTCCTCTCCCGTTTTGTGGAAGCGCTGGGCGGGCGGGAATTCATGCGCGGGAACCTTTGGCTGCCGGGCCTGGCGCTGGTGTTGATCAGTGTCCTCAACGGCGCCTGCAACTTCCTCAAAGGCCGCTGGACGGCGATCGGCGCGGAAAACGCCGCTCGCAGGCTGCGAAACGACCTGTATTCCCACCTGCAGGAACTGCCCTTCAGCTACCACAGCAAGTCCGCCACCGGCGACCTGGTGCAGCGCTGCACCTCCGACGTGGACACGGTGCGCCGCTTCTTCGCGATGAACATGCTCAGCGTCGTGGACGCCGTGATGATGGTGGGCATCGCCCTGGCGCTGCTGATCCCCCTCTCGCTTCGGATCACGATGGTCAGCCTGGTCATCATGCCGGCACTGTTCCTCTTCGCCTGGCTGTTCTTCAAGCTGATCATCAAGGCTTTCCGCACGGCGGACGAGTCGGAAGGCCGGCTGAGCACGGTGCTGCAGGAAAACCTGACCGGCGTACGCGTGGTGCGCGCCTTCGGGCAAGCGCAGCGGGAAATCGAAAAATACGAGGCCGCCAGCCGCGAAACGCGGGACAAGTTCATGAAACTGACCTGGCTGGACGCCTTCTACTGGAGCTCTGGCGACCTGATGGGCATGACCCAGTCGCTTCTGACCCTCCTGTTCTGCCTGCACGAGGCGCAGGCCGGCCGCATCACGGTGGGCGACATCGTCGTGTTCACCAGCTATATCGGCATGCTCATCTGGCCTGTGCGCAACATGGGGCGCATCCTCTCCCAGGGCGGGCGCACCATGGTCTCCCTGGAGCGCATCGACGAGATCCTGCGCCAGAAGGCGGAAGAGGACAGGCCGGGCGCGGTCGCGCCGGACCTCAAGGGCGACATCGTGTTTGAGGACGTCCGGTTCAAATACGACGGCAGCGTGGACATCCTCAGCGGCCTCAGTTTCAAGATCAAAGCCGGTGAAACGGCCGCCTTCCTGGGCGCCACCGGCTCGGGTAAATCCAGCATTGTGCTGCTGCTGCAGCGCATGTACACGCCCCAGGAGGGCAAGATCACGATATCGGGCCATGACATCAGGGACATCGCGATGAACGCCATCTGGCTGGCCTACCGCGACGAACTCATCACCGGCACCTC
>CAZJCB010000293.1:0-2806 GCA_964544245.1 uncultured Christensenella sp. | reverse complement strand
ATACCTGGGCGAACACATGCAAACCAGCCGCATCATCGTCCGCCAGCCGCAGGCTTCCGCCAACGGCGGCAACTTTACCAACGGCATGCCCTCCACCACCACGCTGGGCTGCGGCACCTGGGGCAACAACATCACCACGGAAAATATCACCTACAGGCACTTTATCAACGTTACCTGGCTTTCTGAGCCCATCGCCCCGCACCGCCCGACGGATGAGGAAGTGTTCGGTGATTACCTGAAGGAAGTGAACGGCAGATGAAACTATTCGAGTACCAGGCAAAGGAACTATTCAAGGACAACGGGATCCCCGTGCCCTACGCGGTATGTATCAGAAGCCCTCAGGAGGCGGAAGCCGCCCTTGAGGCCGTTGGCCTGCCCTGCGTGCTCAAGTGCCAGGTTTTAAGCGGCGGCCGCGGCAAGGCCGGGCTGGTCAAACTGGTCAGGGAAAAGGGGGAAGCCCTGCGGCTGGCCAAGGAATACTTTGAACGGGTCAAAAGCCTGCACGCGCTGCTGGTTGAAACGGCGGTGGACGCGGCGCGTGAAATCTACCTGTCCATCGGCATCGACCCCCTCAGCGGGAAAGCGCTGCTGATGGGCTGCGCCCGGGGAGGCGTGGAAATTGAGCGCCTGGCCGAGAACGAGCCGGAAGCCATCCTCCGGGCCTGGGTTGATTTGAACGTTGGTCTTCAGCCCCATCAAATCAGCGATTTCACCTATTCCCTGGGGCTTCGCGGCGAAGAACTGAAAAAAGTGAGCGGGGTCGTCAGCGCTCTGTACAAGGTGTTCCGCCGGACGGACGCGGAACTGGCCGAAATCAACCCCCTGTTCCTCAGGGCCGACGGAGAGGTGTTCGCGGGAGACGCCAAACTGTCCATTGACGACAACTCGATGTTCCGCCAGAGAACCTATGAGATGGACCGCTCCTGCTATGAAAGCGAGATGGCGTTTGAGGCCGCGAAGGAAGGCATTCCCTACCTTGAGTTTGACGGCGATATCAGCCTGATGTGCGCGGGCGCGGGTCTCGCCAACGCGGTTTACGACCTTGTCAATTTTGAAGGCGGCAAGGTGGCCAATTACCTGGAATTCGGCGGGCCCAACTACACCAAAGCAGGTACCGCAATGCGGCTGTGCCTGGGAAACAAACCCAAGGTTGTCCTCATCGTGACCTTTGGCACCATTGCCAGGGCCGATGTCATGGCGGAAGGCATCGTGCAGGCGATGAAGGATCTGCAGCCGGACTGCCCCATCATTGCCTGTCTTCGCGGTACGGGCGAGGAAAGGGTGGAGGAGATTTTTTCTTCCGCGGGCCTTCAGCGATACACCGACACCGAGGAAGCCGTGCGAGCCGCCGTCGCCGTATCCCGGGGGAGGGCCAAGGCATGAGCATTCTGATAGACGGGAACACCCGGATATTGGTTCAGGGCATCACGGGCAGGGAAGGCTCCTTCTGGACAGGGCATATGATCGGCATGGGCACTAACGTTGTGGCCGGTTCCACGCCAAACAGGGAAGGGCAGGAGTGCTGCGGCGTTCCTGTCTACCACAGCGTGCGGCGGGCGCTTGAACGCCATCCCGCCGACGCTTCCATGGTGTTTGTACCGCCGCGCTTTGCTTTGGACGCGGTGATGGAAGCGCTGGACAACGGCATCAGGCTGATCGTGACCCTGGCAGACGGCATCCCGCTGCACGACCAGGCCCGCATACGCGCCGCCGCCATCCATCATGGCGCAAAGGTCATCGGCGGCAACACCTCGGGGATCATCTCCCCCGGAAAAGCCATGATGGGCAGCCTGCCCTACTGGATCAAGCGGGTGTACAAGCCCGGCCGCATCGGCATCATGACGCGCAGCGGCTCGCTGACCAATGAAGTCACCGCCATGGTGGTCTGCGCAGGTTTCGGCGTTTCTTCCCTCATCGGTGTTGGCGGAGACCCTGTCCCCGGGACACGGTTTGCGCAGATCCTGGATGATTTTGAAAAAGACAGCCAGACAGACGCCGTCGTCATGATCGGCGAGCTGGGCGGAACCATGGAAGAGGAAGCGGCCGAAGCGCTGTGTGAAAAGCGCTTCAGCAAGCCGCTGGTCGCTTTTCTCTCCGGCCGCACAGCGCCGCCCGGCACGCGCATGGGGCATGCCGGCGCCATCATCAACGGCGCCCGCGGCACGGTGGCGTCTAAATCAAAAGCGCTGGAGAGCGCCGGTGCGCGCGTCGCCCTGCGGCCAAGTGAAGTCGGTATGCTGCTCAGCGCCCTGCTGGGCGAAGGGAACACCCGTGGCTGAACGACTATATAAAGCCGGTTCCGGGCGCAAGCTGATCCCGCTTGTCGCCGCGTTCATCCTGCTGTTCATCACACTTGCCATACCGCTGCCGGGCAGCGACCTGCAGCCGGACGGAGCGCCGCTGACAGCACAGGGCAGGGCGACCCTTGCGGTGCTTGTCTTTTGCCTGGTGCTCTGGATAACGGAGCCGCTGCCTTTCCATATCGAGTTCATGGCGAAAGGCTTTAAGTTCGCTTTCAATCGGACGAAACTGCTCCGCTTGCGCGTCTGCCTGGCGCAGGCGGTCAAGCAGTTGGTTGTAAGCCTCAAACGCGGCTTTAATCTCAAACGCTCGGGCGAGTGTGTTTTGGTGGGCTTGCAATCTTATCACGCGTTCGGACTTCTGCCGTTCGAAGCTCTCGATGCGGCTCTGGGAGGCTGCCAATTGGTTGCCGAGCGCTCTCACCGTCTGTTGCTGGGCGTCCAACTTCTCTTTTTGCGCCAACTGCTGCTGGTAGCGGGCTGTTTGCAGCTCCACTTCTGCGGAT
>CAZJCB010000292.1:0-2812 GCA_964544245.1 uncultured Christensenella sp. | reverse complement strand
AGCACATCCTTGGTAAGGATGAGGTCATGGGTTCGAGTCCCATCATCAGCTCCAGAGAATGCCCCGGGACAAGGATGTCCCGGGCTTTTTTCATCGCGCGGACAGGCGGAGGAGGCAATCCCCTTCCGCGCTTACGCCTGGTTGATGCTCTGGATGAGCGCAGTCAGGTTATTGACGCCCGGCACGAAGCCGAAGGAATTGTCCAGGGTGTAGTCGGCGCAGGCATGGTAAAACCCGATGTGGTTGTTGTATTCGTGGATCACGTCTTCGTGGGAGCCCTCCCTGAGGGTGGGACGACGGTCCAGCTTGATGTCCGAGAGGATCTGGTCCAGCGGGCGGTCGACGTGGATGATGACACCGTGGTTCTGCATCAGCTGGATGTTTTCCTTGGAGGTGGGCAGCCCGCCGCCGGTGGAGACGATGCAGGGCGGCTCCCCGACCAGCTCGATGAGCACGCCGGACTCGGCGTTGCGGAAAAAATCCTCGCCGAAGGCGGCGTAGATCTCGTTGACGCTCATCCCCATCATTTCGGTGACGCGCTGATCGGTATCCACGAAGCGGACGTTCAGATTGGCGGCAGCTTTCCTGCCCAGGCTGGTTTTCCCTCCCCCGGACATCCCCACCAGGAAAACATGCATGCGCAGCACGTGAATCTCCCCCATCAGGCCAGTTTCGTCTATCGGCTATGGCCGGATTATACCACAGGACGTAAGCTATCGGCAACAAAAAACGCGGCCTGGCTGAGCCGCGGTTGATTGTCGGGGCGAATCAGGCGCTTTTCACCTGTTCGGCCAGCTGGGCGAAGGCCTTGGCGTCGTTGACAGCCAGGTCGGCCAGCATCTTGCGGTTGATGAGGATGCCCTTGCGCTTCAGGCCGTTGATGAAGGCGGAGTAGTTCATGCCGTTCAGGCGGGCCGCCGCGTTGATGCGGACGATCCACAGGCGGCGGAAATCACGCTTCCTGTGCTTGCGGCCGATGTACGCGTAGCGCAGGGAGCGGCGGACCTGCTCGCTCGCGGCGCGGTACTGCCTGGATTTCGCGCCGTAATATCCTTTGGCCAGTTTGAGCATCTTCCGACGCTTTTTTTGGGCGTTGACTGCCCTTTTGATACGAGCCATATTGATGTTCCTCCTTTAAAAGCGTAGAAAATTACTGCTGGATGAGCAGGCGGATAGTCGCCGCTTCCTTTTTGTTCATCAGGATGCCGCCGGCACGCAGATGGCGTGTGCGCTTGGTCTTTTTCTTGGTCAGGATGTGGGCCAGGTTCATGCTCTTGTGCTTGACCAGGCCGCTCTTGGTCACGCGGAAACGCTTGGCCGCGCCGCGGTGGGATTTCATCTTGGGCATATCAGTGTCCTCCTTTTATTGGGCGGCAGGGGTTCCCTCCTGCGGGTTCTGAGGCTGGTTCTCGCGCTCCGCTTTCCCGGGCTTCTCCTGCTTTGGAACCAGGATCATGATCATGTGGCGGCCTTCAAGGTTGGGCTGGCGCTCGATGACCGCCACGTCGCTGATGCGCTGCGCGAACTCTTTCATGACACGGTAGCCGATCTCGCTGTGGGTGATCTGCCGGCCGCGGAAACGGATGGTCACCTTGACCTTGTCCCCGGCCCTGAGAAACTTCACCGCGTTCTTGGCCTTTGTCTGGATGTCGTTCTCCTCGATCGTGGCTGACAGCTGGACTTCCTTGAGCGACACCGTCTTCTGGTTCTTGCGCATCTCTTTTTCGCGCTTGGCCTGCTCAAAGCGGTGCTTGTCATAGTCCATCAGCTTGCAGACCGGCGGCTGTGCCTTGGGCACGATCTTGACCAGGTCCAGCCGGGCTTCCTCTGCCAGCTGCATCGCGCGCTCCGTGGGCATGATGCCCAGCTGTGCGCCGTCAGCGCCGACAAGGCGCACCTCGCGATCGCGGATATCTTCGTTCATCATCACTTCCGTGTTGATATGTGTCCACCTCCGATAAATAAAATTGGCGGGCAAAAACCCGCCAATCCGATGTCCATCGTATCCCTGCACCAGACAAACCATGTTCGTCAGGTGAGAAGCGGGTAGCTTCTGCTTGTCGCAAGGGTCATTTTACAGAGCTGGCAGGGGGTTGTCAAGGATTTTTTCTGACGCCATCAGAAACAGGTGCGCTTTGACGCGCCGGTTCTTTCCCAATCCTCCGCACTGCAAGAAGTGCGCAGCCTGCTGACCCGCATCGCGGTACCGGGAAAGACGGCGGTCGGCATGGTCATGAAAGAACGGCAGCGGGTATGCTATGTTTTGCCGGTCCGTCACATGAAAGCGCCCAGGGCATGGGAGGCTTTATTGCCTGGATTGGGACATCTGCCGGTATGGCGCGCGGGAGAGAATGGAATGACAGGAATGGATCCGGGAAACCCTCCTCATACGGTTCGCTGGGGCACCTTTCTGAAAGACGTGTTCCTTTGTTTCATCGGCTCCTTCGGAGGCCCGGAAGCGCATTACGGGGTGTTCTCCTCCGTTCTGGTGGAAAAGAAGAAATACCTGACCGAGCAGGAACTCACGGAGATGATCGGGCTCTACGCTTTGGTGCCGGGCCCGTCCAGCACACAGACGATCACGGCCATCGGCTACCACGCCGGCGGCCCGATTTTGGCTTTGCTGACCTTTCTTGTCTGGGCGCTTCCCGCTATCGTCACAATGGCCCTCGCCGGTGTATTTTTTACCCGGATCGATTCGCTTGACGGCTGGAGGCCCCTCCTCCGGTATCTGCCCGCCGCCGCGGTCTCGTTCATCCTCTACGCGGCCGTCACGCTGTCCAGAAAAGTACTGAAGAAGAACAGGGACCGG
>CAZJCB010000291.1:0-2825 GCA_964544245.1 uncultured Christensenella sp. | reverse complement strand
GTTTGCGCCAAACGCCCGCGCCCTGGCGTCTCTGTCCCCATCGTTTCCCCGTCCCCCAAACGCTACGGGCATGCTGTCTCAGAGCCTGCGGCGGCCACCGTCCCGGCGCCCGCTCGCTTGATATAAACAGGCTTATGTGATAGTTTCTCATGGAAGCATTGATTTGAATCGGCCAATAAGGGGAAAAGGGAGAGCACGCCCATCGCCTGACGGAGCGGACGGTTCCGTCCCCGCGCTTTCCGGGCATGCCGCCGCTGAACCCATCTCCGCGGACAGCCGTTGAACACGCGGCGCCGCAAACAAAGGGGAATCTGATGAAACTGCTGACCTTCGCCGTGCCTTGTTACAATTCGGCCGGCTACATGGCGCGCTGCCTGGATTCGCTCCTCACGGGCGGAAGCGACGTCGAGATCGTCATCGTGAACGACGGCTCCACCGACGGGACCGGAAGCATCGCGGATGAGTACCAGGCCCGGTACCCGGACATCATACGCGCTGTGCACCAGCAAAACCGCGGTCACGGCGGCGCGGTGAACGCCGGCCTGGCCCGCGCGGCTGGCCGCTATTTCAAGGTGGTCGATTCCGACGACTGGCTGGACGTGTCCTCGCTCAGGCGCGTGCTGGAAACGCTCCGGGGGTGGGAGGCGGAGGGGACGAACGCGGACCTGATGGTCTGCAATTACGTGTACGACCGCCTTGAAGAGGGAAAGCGCCGCACCATCCGCTACCGGAACGTCTTCAGATCCGGCGCGTTCTGCGGGTGGGAGAGGGCCGGGCGTTTCCTGCCGGCCCAGTACCTCCTGATGCACAGCATGATCTACAGGACCGGGCTGCTCAGGGACATGGGGCTCCAGCTGCCGGAACACACCTTTTACGTGGACAACATCCTGGCCTTCCAGCCGCTGCCCCGGGTGGAAAAGGTGTTCTACCTCGACGCTGACCTCTATCACTACCTGATCGGCCGCCCGGACCAGTCCATCAGCGAAAAGGTGATGATGTCCCGCGTCGACCAGCAGATCCGGGTAATCAGCATCCTCGTGGAATCGGCCGCCCTTTCACAGGCGCCCTCCGCCTCCCTGAGGAAATACATGGTGCGCTACCTGTCCATGCTGATTTCAAACGCGGTCGTCCACCTGCTGCTGACCGGCACGGACGACGCGCGGCGCAAGCGCGGCGAGCTCTGGCGGCACGTCCGGGCGGCCGACCCGGTGCTGTACCGGAAGCTTCGCGGCCTGACGATGAGCGGGCTGACCTGCCTGCCCGGCAGGGCCGGGGACCGGATCGTCCTGTTCGGCTACCGCGCCGTGCAGAAGGCCTTCAAAGTGGGCTGAAGGAGGATGCGATGAGCGGGAACCCGAAAGGAAAACAAACCGCCGCGTCCAGCGGGCGCCGCGGTGACGCCATGGCCGCGGACGCGGTGGTGGTCGGCGCGGGGTTTGCCGGGGCGGTCATCGCGAGGGAACTGGCCGACGCGGGAAAAAAGGTGCTGCTCCTTGAAAAACGCGGGCAGACCGGCGGGAACATGGCCGAGGCTACGGATGAAAACGGCATCCGGGTCCACCTGTACGGCCCCCACATCCTGCACACAGACGACCGCGCCGTGCTGGACTGGCTGAGCCGTTTTTCCGCCTGGGAACAGTACGAACACCGGGTCCTGTGCAGGATCGGTGGATTGGCGGTCCCGCTCCCCTTCAATTTCACGTCCATTGAGCTGCTGTTCCCGGAGGCGGAAGCGGCCCGCCTGAAGGCCGCCCTCCTGCGCGCTTTCCCCGATGGGGGGCGCGTGGCGGTGTCCGACCTGCTCAGGAGCGGGGATAAGGCCGTCTGTGAACTGGGGACTTTCGTGTACAGGAACGTCTTTATGGGCTATACAAAGAAGCAATGGGGCGTCCCGGTGGAAAAGGTGGACGAAGCGGTGCTGCGCCGCGTCCCGGTGGCCGTGGGCTATGACGACCGGTATTTTGACGACGCGTTCCAGGTCCGGCCCAGGGAAGGCTATGCCGCGCTCTTCCAGAGGATCCTGGATCACGAAAACATCGCCGTCCACTTAAACCGGGAAGCGGGCTCCGTGATGGAACTGGGCCGTCCCGGGGAGATCCTCCTGGGCGGGAAGCCCTGGCCGGGCATCGTGGTGTACACCGGCGCGCCGGACGCGCTGCTGGCCTGCCGCCGCGGCCTCCTCCCCTACCGCTCCATCGATTTCCGCTTCGAGTCCCTGCCCCTGACGGAGTACCAGGTTGCCGCCGTGGTGAACTACCCCAACGACGAAGCGTTCACGCGCATCACCGAATTCAAAAAGCTGACCGGCCAGCGCAAAGACGGCGTGACCGCCATCCTCAGGGAGTACCCCTGCGCCTGTGAGCGCGACGGCCAGGAGCCCTATTATCCCATCGAAAACCCCGAAAACCGCGGGCTCTACGAGGCCTGCCGGGCGGAGCTCGCCCCCTGGAAGCGGCTGTTCCTCTGCGGCCGGCTGGCGGAATACAGGTACTACAACATGGACGCGGTCATCGCGAAGGCCCTGTCCCTGGCAGGGGAACTGAAAAGGCGTCCGGAACGGGCGTGAGGGCCGCCCGGACAAGCCGGGAAGCCCCGGGCGGGCGATCAGAAGAAATCCGGCGCTCGACGTTTGCCATGTGGTTTTCCTTGACATACCGGCCAGAATGTGCTATTCATTTCGCAGGCATAAAATCTCTTTTCTTATAGGCGTCAGGAGCGTGTTATGAACCATTCAACCGACGATCTCCGCAGGATCCGCGGGAAGGCCATCGATATCCGCGCGGACATCATTGAGATGATCCCCAGCGGCAAGGTGGGGCATCTGG
>CAZJCB010000290.1:0-2841 GCA_964544245.1 uncultured Christensenella sp. | reverse complement strand
CGCCGCTCGTGGCGGCCGGTTCCTGCCCGTTTTCCTCTTCCTTCTTGGAAAACGGGTGCTTTCCGAAAATAAAGATGAGCAGATAATCATAGAACAGATAGAAGCAGCCCACAGGGATGGCCGCATAGATACTAAATGGTCGGTAACGATACAACAATGTGAAAAGCAGACACCCTTAAAAGTGGCTTGAAATAAGGGCTTATCGGCTGTTTGGAATGTCTGCGGAAGAGCCGATATTTGAAATAACATATGGATGCCAGCCAAGGCGCAGTAGCCGGTGGTCTGGGGGTGTGCATAAACAAGTGGTTACCGCTTGTTTTTTTAATATGCACTTGTTTGTTTGGCAGAAGAAAAACGGCACCGGGATGTAGAGTCCCGATGCCGCCGCGTAATGTTTTAGATGCTTTCTGCTCTGTACTCTCTGCCAATTTCCTTAGCCCTTGCAATGAGCTGGTATATCCTCGGTTCCGATACTGAGAGCTTTTTGGCTATTTCCTTTACGGACATACCAAGCAGCTCCTTCATCTCGAACGCAATGGCGATACGCACATCCTCGGCATCCATCCTTGCTCGGATCTCCTCATATTCGAGCTTTGCATAAATCTGCTGCTCTAAAGAGGCACCGTCTGCAGGTTCATACCCTGTTTCGATCAATTCATCCCATGAGATGACGGGAGGCTGCTTGGTGTCCTTGTACGGACACTTTGCGCAGGAAACAGTATCCGGGCATTTAATAAATGCCTTGCGCTTACCGGGAATCATGCAGCGGACGCTGGCATAACCGCGGGAGTGCTGTGTGTCGAGGTACGCCCACTGGTCTTCGGCGAAGGCACGGTTTGTGGTTTTGTAGAAATATACCGTCACCATCTCTGAACCATGAAAGTTGAGCGTCCTGCAATCGTTCCAGGTGATCCCGTAATTACGGAGATCAGCTGTATCTTTGATTTCAATCGGACAGTCATAGAGGATTTCTCCGTTTGCGCCGACTGTGGTATTATGCCTGAATTCGCCCTCAGACAGAGGCTTCTTGATCTTTGCCATTTAGATTGGCTCCTTTCGCAAAATGCGAAACGGAGACAACCGCTATGGCTCGCCAGTAGTATTCTCATTCGGTCACCTCTCGGGGCTATCCCCGTTTCAAATCGGTGACCAAGTGGCGTATGACACTGGGTCGGTTTACAGTTCGCCTGTTTTGACCATACGCACACCTCCCGGCCGGAAAGGTGCGTCGCCACAGGCGATGAGTTACATGTCAGTCCTTCATTTCCCTCTCAATATCGAAGAGTTCGTTCCAGACTGCTTCGTAGTAGCTGGGGTTCAGGCGTTCGATGCTTGTTGCGCCGCCACCATATTCCTGCAGGACGAACCTTACACGGTCCCAGCCGAGTTCTTTTGCTACCGAAGTAGCGGTGTTCTGGATGTTGCAGAGCCAGTTCTCTCGTTCCATCTTTGTCATGAAGATTTACTCCTTATGATTTTTCTGGAAGAGTCCAGCAGACCGCCTCGCCGGCTCTTGTTTACGGGGTGCTCCCATCACAGGCTGCGATTCTGCCGTTCAGACCGTCGACTGAATGAACGGTGCCACTGTGGATGGGTGGGCTGTCGAAATTTTCATCTTTCTATCACATAGAATTTCATAGTTTTTGTTGTTTTTTGTTAGTTTTTGTGATACAACGAATAGTGGGGTCTTGGCTTTGAGCTGTTGACCCGCTTTCATCCGCCAGCCACATCTATATAATCGCCTTTTTGAAGGACACTTGAAATTGGGCTGGTAGAAGGAAAAAGGACACTTTGGACACTTATTTGGACACTTTTGGAAAGCGGGGTGATGAGGTGACTTTTTCGACGTTTTGCGACAATGTAAAAAAGGGCTGCCCATCACTTCGGAGCCAGAAGAAGTTCATACAGGAACTGACAAAAGCGGCCGGGAGTATGTTCTACGAATCGGACAGCTACTATAAGCAGCTGTTCTCGGGAAGTAAGCCACTTACGGAGAATCTGAAAGAGCCGCTGCGAGGCAGAGATAACTTGGCTCAACTGACTGATTTTTTCGAGAAGCAGATAACGGATGTGGACAGGGTCATAGCGGGTTTTGGTATCCCTGAAACAGGAACGCCAAACAAACATGCGCTTGCCGTTGCTCTGGCGATTCAGTTCCGAGCAATCATTGATTCTGATGAAGAAGATGCACCGGATGTGTTGATGCTTGAGTATCAGACCCAGTGCTCAGCAAATGGTGATGAGCCTGCATCCGCCGGACTAAAGCCGTTGTATCCCGGTGATGCCATATATGTTGGCGGGACAATGAGCTACAAGATAAAGAGCACGGATGTATTCCAGCACACATGGGAACTTGCAAATTACGGAACCCAGACATGGACTGGCAGAAAGCTGGTGTATATCCGTGATCCGAGGGTAGACCGCCCGGAGGCTGATCCTGATGTGATAGATATCCCGGAGGTCAAGCCGGGAAAGAGCATAAAAATAACCACGACCTTTGATGGTCGTGGATTCGATAGCGGTCCATATGAAGCATTTCATTGTAAGTGGGAAATGCAGGATGAGAATGGTGAGAACTGTTTCCCAGGAAGGTCACTACTGTTCTGCGTTATGATAGATGCTAAATTCAAGAGGTAATAAAGGAGGCAAGTAGAGTGGCAGAGCAACAGATGGAAAACTATGTAACCATAAAAGAAGTTCAGGAATATCTCGGAGTAAGGCGCGAAACCATCCTCCAATGGATATCAAAACGGAACATGCCGGCCTACAAAGTCGGACGCCTCTGGAAATTCAAAATATCAGAGGTTGATGCCTGGGTACATTCCGGGAATGCCGCCGATG
>CAZJCB010000289.1:0-2859 GCA_964544245.1 uncultured Christensenella sp. | reverse complement strand
GACCGTCCGCTCCCTGCCCCCGCGTCTCTCATGCGGGCGATGCCCGTAAAATAATATAGGAGGAGAACACCATGTGGAAGAAACGGATCCTGTCTCTCGCAATGGCCTGCCTGCTCGTCCTGCTCAGCGCAGCGACGGCTCTGGCGGAGGAGTCCATCCCGAACTTCAACGCCGAAGGCTATCCCATCTGCCCGGATGAAAAAGTGACGCTTCGCGTCATGATCCAGTCCAGGGCCGAAATGCCGTCCGACCTGAACATGCAGGAGATCCACCAGCGCGCCGAGGAGATCATGAACGTTCACATCGAATGGATCATGGTCCCGGCAGACGGCTGGAACGAGAAAAAGAACCTGATGCTGGCGACCGGCGACCTGCCGGACATCATCGAGTCAAAGATCAACGAATCCGACCTGACCCGCTATGGGCCGGAAGGCACGTTTGTCGAATTGACCGACCTGATCGCCAATTACGCCCACAACATCAACAAACTGATGGACACCGAGATGCCCGAGCTGCGCTCCTTCATCGCCGCGCCGGACGGCAAGGTCTACAGCCTCTTCCGCGTCAATTCAGGCCCCTGGATGACGTCCAACGGCGTGGGCATGATCAACAAGCAGTGGCTGAAAACCCTCAACCTTGAAGTGCCCAAGACGCTGGACGAGTTCACGAACGTCCTGCGGGCGTTCAAGACCGGAGACCCGAACGGCAACGGCGTCGCCGACGAGATCCCGCTGTCTTTCTACAAGAGGATCTTTGAGAACTTCGGCCTGGGCTACATCTTCTCCTTCTTCGGCCTGGGCATCGGCGGCCATCCCTTCAACCAGACGTTCGCCGACGTGAAGGACGGCAAGGTCATCTGCCAGGGCGTGCAGGAAGAATACCGCGACGCGGTGCGCTACTTGGGCCAGCTCTACGCCGAAGGCCTGGTCGATATCGAAGGCTTTACGCTGGACGACGCCCAGCTGTTTTCCAAGTTCAACCAGGAGCCCGCCATCGTCGGCGTCAGCCAGATGTGGGACATCAACGACAGCGTCTCCAACCCCAACAACCTCGCCGCCTACGACTATTACCCGCTGATCCCCGCCTATGAGGGCAAGGATCCCGTGTTCTACCGCCAGCCGCTTCCCGGCACCTACCGCGGCTGGGGCACGATCACCAGCGCCTGCGAGCACCCCGAAGTGGCCATGCGCTGGCTGGACTACTGGTTTGACCAGACCAACACGATCGAAAGCATCGAAGGCCCGATCGGCGTGCGCGTCCTGGAAAAGGAAGACGGCACGCTGTACGTCCGCAAGCCCCCGGAGGGCCTTACGGTCGCTGAGGACCGCTTTGCCAATTGCCGCGCGGGCATCCTGGCCGCCACGGTCAGCATGTACGAAAACCGGCTCAAGCTCCCCTCCACCGATAAAAAGGTAGCCTTTGTCCAGGAGTACGGCCATCCCTTCGCCGATCCCGATCCGATGATGCCCGTGTTCTATACCGCCGAGGAATCCGAGACAATGGGCATCCTGCAGTCCGACCTGCGCACCTACATCGAACGCCGGACCAGCGAGTGGATCATCAACGGCAACGTCGACGCCGAGTGGGACGCCTATCTGGAAGAGATCAAGGGCGTGGGCCTTCCCCAGTGGCTGGAAATCAACCAGGCTGCCTACGACCGCTACATGGCGAACTGACACGTTGAACTGACCCAGGCGCCGGCAGCCGGGGCCGCGGAATATGCAACATTCAGCGGCCCGGACCGGAGCGGACAAGCCCCATGCTTCGATTTAAGCATGGGGCTTGCTGTTTCTGATCAATCATTTCATTCCGCACCGGCGCCGCGCACCGGCGGCTCTGAGGCCAGCCCAAAGGCGCCTTACTCCCCCAGGAAGCGGATGTCGATGTTTCCGTTGGAGGTCTGGACCGTCAGCCGGAACTGCCCCTTGCCGCCGTCGCCCAGGCTGTCGTCGCCGTTGGAGGTGTGGGAGGAAATGGTGTAGTCCGCCCGCTTGCCCTCCACGCTGCCCGTGACGGAGCCGTTGGAACTCCTCAGCTGGATGTCTGCGGACGCCACCCCCTCCACCGTGACGCGGCCGTTGGAGGTTTCCATGCGCAGGCTGTCCCTGGCGACCACCTGCCTGGCCGTCACCGCGCCGTTGGAGGTCCGCGCGTCCGCCGGTCCCGAAACAGCCATACGCTCCAGCGTGATCCCGCCGTTGGAGGTCCTTGCGTCCAGCAGGGCGGCGGACACTCCGCTGACCGTGACGGGCGCGTTGGATGAGTCGACTCGGATCTCCCCCGCCGCCGTCAGGCCGGACACATCCACCGGGGCGTTGGAGGTATCCAAACTGAGCTTCCCGGCATAATTGGCCGGCAGGACCACGCCCACCTCCGGGTTGGAACGGCTGAACACCCGGAAGATGCCGGAAAACCATTGGCTGACGGTGGTCAGGGCGTCGTTTTTGCAGGCCAGGGTCAGCACGCCACCCTCCAGCGTCACCTCGTAGGGGTCCTCCTCACAGGTGGCGTAATGGATCACGATCCCGCCGCCTTCTTCCGCCGTCACTGTGACCGGCATGTTCCGGGCCCGCACCCTGAACTCCCGGATCCCTTCCGCGCCGACGGCGTAGTCCCTCTTCTCGTACACCAGCTCTGCCGCCCGGCCGCCGAGCACGGAGGACGCCGCCCTCACGGCGAACACGACCGCAACCGCCGCCAGCAGCAAGCCGGCGATCCTCAGGACCAGATTTTTCTTTTTCATCCGCAAACCCTCCCGACTGTTTCCTTCCACTTCCATGAACATCCTCACGGGGCGGCTTGTCAACGTGAGTTTTCCAATAATTTGTACTATAAATCCCGTTCAGTCGTTTTCCTTTT
>CAZJCB010000288.1:1236-2918 GCA_964544245.1 uncultured Christensenella sp. | reverse complement strand
CGTCGAGCGCGCGATGACCATCCACCCCGCCCTGAGCGAACTGGCCGCCTGGGCGTTGGTGTATCCTGAGGGATAAGGAAATCCTGGCTGCGCCTTATCAATACAATCAGGGGGAACGGTTGGGGATTGCATCCCCAAACCCAGCCCGGGGAGTTCCTCCCCGGACCCCGGAATATTCATTTGCTCATCAACGCTTTTCTGCACCATCATCGTATATGATGTAATCTGGTTGGGATGTTCATTCTCTGCCAGTTTTTCCCAATCATATCCGTCTGGTCGGAGTGTTATTCTG
The DNA here is from genome assembly GCA_964544245.1 of uncultured Christensenella sp. GTDB lineage: Bacteria > Bacillota > Clostridia > Christensenellales > Aristaeellaceae > UBA6115. The sequence goes on along the minus strand of CAZJCB010000288.1, from coordinate 2,626 downwards.
TTTCTCCGATAAGATGATTCTTGTAAAAAATGATCAAGATTCCGGGTCAAGGGAGGATCTCCCTTGCCTGGGGGTTCGGGGGATGGAATCCCCCGAATTATCCTCATCCTCATGGATGATCAGTATCAGCGGAGCACCTTGCTGAGGAACGCCTTTGTCCTCTCGCTTTTCGGGGCGTCGAAGATTTCCCCGGGGCTGCCCTGCTCCTCGATGCGGCCCTCGTCCATGAACAGCACGCGGCTGGACACTTCCCGCGCGAACCCCATCTCATGGGTGACGATGACGCAGGTCATGCCGCCCTCCACCAGGTCTTTGATGACCTGCAGCACCTCGCCCACCATCTCCGGGTCCAGCGCGCTGGTCGGCTCGTCAAACAGCATCACCTCCGGGTCCATCGCCAGGGCCCGCACGATGGCCAGGCGCTGCTTCTGTCCCCCGGAGAGGCGGCGGGGATGCTCGTCCGCCTTGTCCGTCAGCCCGACGCGGGCGAGCAGCTCCAGGGCGTACTGTTTCGCCTCTTCCTTCCCGCGTTTCTTGAGCATCACCGGCGCCAGGGTGACGTTTTCCAGCACCGTCAGGTGCGGGAAGACGTTGAAAAGCTGGAACACCATCCCCATCTTCTGCCGGTGCAGGTTGATGTCCACGCCCCTGTCGGTCAGGTCGACGCCTTTGAAGATGACGGAACCGGAGGTGGGTTTCTCCAGCAGGTTCAGGCAGCGCAGGAAGGTGGACTTGCCGGAGCCGGAGGGGCCGATGATGGAGATGACCTCGCCCTGTTCAACCCGCTCGCTGATCCCCTTGAGCACTTCCAGGCTGCCGAAGTTCTTGGTCAGGTTCCTCGTCTCAATCACTGGTTTTCAGCCTCCTCTCAAAGGACGCGATGAGCTTGCTGAGGGTAAAAGTCAGGATGAAATAAATGACGCCCACCACGACCAGGGGTTCCAGCACCAGGTACATCGAGCCGCGCACGGTGCTGTACCCGGTCATCAGGTCGCCCACAAAGAAGGTGGAGGCGAGGGAGGTCTCCTTGATGACGGTGACAAACTCGTTGCCCAGCGCCGGCAGGATGTTCTTCACCGCCTGGGGCATCACGATGCGCAGCATGGTCTGCCGCGGGTTCAGCCCCAGGGTGCGGGCGGCCTCGGCCTGGCCGGAGTCCACCGCCTGGATGCCGGCGCGCACGATTTCGCAGACGTAGGCGGAGGAATTGATGACCAGCGCGATGCTCACGCAGGCGAACTTGGACAGGTTGAGCATCGGCAGCATCTCCGGCAGCATAAAGTAGAAGAAGTACAGCTGCAGCAGCAGCGGCGTGCCCCGGATCAGCTCCACATAGGCGATGGCAAGGCCGCTGACGGGCTTGAACCTGGAGCGGCGCATCAGGGCCAGG
>CAZJCB010000288.1:0-1136 GCA_964544245.1 uncultured Christensenella sp. | reverse complement strand
GCCTGGAGGAATTCGGACAGCATCCTTGCCTCCGCCTCCCTGCCCTCCAGGACGAGCTGCACCAGGCTGCCCCAGGCGACCAGATCTCCGTGCAGGAGGCCGGAAAACGCCGGATGGTCCCGCAGCGCGTAATACAGCGAGTGGGCGAGGGCGCCGTTGAGGCTTTCCTTCACCAGCAGGCTCACCAGCCCGGTGTTGACGGCGCAGCACTGGCAGACCAGGCGGAAGGCCGCGCCGTCCCTGCCGGCTTTCGCGTCAAGGAGCGCGGCGGCGCCCGAGGACAGCAGGGTTTCGTACCCCAGCCGAGCGATGGACAGCCCCAGCCGGTCGGGGTAGCTGAGCTCCGCCGATTCGGCCTTGAACCTGCTTTCGACGAATTTCCCGATGCTGTCGCCGATGCCGGCGCGCAGGTACATAGGGGGAGAAGCCGCCAGGATGCCGGTATGCAGGAAGGCGTGGGCCGGCGGCGCGTCCAGGAACAGGAACGGCTCGCCCGCCTCCCCCTCCGGGCTGTGCATGACGCACAGCGCCGTAACGGCGGCGCAGGTGGCGGCGATGGTGGGCAGCGTGATGACCGGCAGCCCGGCATAGTGGGCGGCCGCCTTGGCGGTGTCCAGCGCGCGGCCCCCGCCCATGCCCAGGAGGACGCCAGCCCCTACGCCCCGCGCGGCGTCAGCCAGAGAACGGGCTTTCATGTGCGTGCATTCCCCCGTAAAAACCGAGACGGACAGTGTGACGCCCTTTCTTCCAATCGCTGCCCGCAGGGGCTCCAGCCCGGCGGCAAGCGCCCGCCGCCCCCCGACGAGCAGGGCCCTGTCCCCGAAGGGGAGCAGCGCCTCCGCGACGCCGGCAAAGGCGTCCCGGCCCACGGTGAAGGGCGGATGAGCGGTTGACACCGCGGCGGCGGGGTTCACAGCCTTCTTCACAGCGCGCTCAGCCCGTTAAGCCGCTTCAGCGCTTCTAAAAGGCTCGTCTCGCTGCGGGCAAAATGGAGCCTGATGAGCCGGCTGTCCCCGCTTTTTGTGAAACTGGACCCGGGCACGGCGGCTACGCCGATGTGCCGCGCCATCCATTCGCAGAAATCCAGGTCAGAAAACCCGGAAAACTTCGGCAGGTCCAGGTATTGACCGATATCC
>CAZJCB010000287.1:0-2920 GCA_964544245.1 uncultured Christensenella sp. | reverse complement strand
CGAACAGGCTGGTGGTGACGGGCTTTCCGTTTTCATCTTTGAGCCAGTTGGTTCCCCGTTCGTCAAAACCCGGCCTTCGTGCCTTCTGCGGGTCATGGAAGACCGCGCCGTACTGGCGCACGCCGCGGGGCGTCAGCACGTGGGTCTCCAACCGGGGCCGCACCGAGGCGACGCTGTCGTAGAAGCGGTAATCCTCCCGGTGGAAGAAGAGCTCGTCCCTCCTGTCCGGGAACACGGAAAGGTAGTTGTCGACCAGGTCCAGGCAATAATCGAAATGGTCGCTCCAGTAGCCTTCCCCATAGCCGGCCTCCAGCCGCTGTTCGCTCAGCGAAATCAAGCCGCTGACCAGTTCTTCCTCGTCGCCGTGGATTTTCAGACCCCTGGAGGCGATGGCGTTGCAGACCATGCCGGGCGTAAAGGCTTTTTTGAGCAGTTCCGCGACGGCTCCGCCGTCCTCCAGGTGTTTCCTGATCAGGGTGCGCGCGGCCTCCCGCTCTTCTTCCCTGATGAGGAAGGTAGAGGGCCGTATCTCCAGCGGGTTGTACCCATCCATCTGAATGAGGGAGAGGAAGTTCCATACGTTGAAATCCCCGATCGCGGGGTTCAGCGTCACGTCGCTGCGCCTGTTCTGGCAGACGTCGCGGAAATTGCCGTTGCCCTGGGAGTAGAACTCCCCGGCCGTGGTGAAGAAGTTGTAGTCCCGCTCCGGGTCCCCGTGCTTGCGGCTGAACAGGTGGAGGACCTGGCTGCGCTCCCTGCCCGGCAGCACGGTGGGATACCCGCCCCGCAGGAAATTGTCGAGGTAGCTTTGCCGCAGGTACTGGTCAAACACCGGGCTGGCCGTCTTCGTATCCACGTCCTTCAGGAAGCCGTCCATCAGGCCGCGCGCCTGAGCGTCCTTCTCCTGCATGTAATCCGGCTTGGCGAACAGGGGCAGCAGGCTGTTGAGCAGCGCCTGGGAAGCCACGTGGCCGGTCATGCTGTCAAAAGAAAGGCATTCCCCGGGCTGCAGCGTCGAAACCAGGGGGGTGAACCCGCAGGGGATCTTGTTGTAAAAACACTGTTCGCGGGACAGGACGCTTTCCAGGCCCCCTTCCATAAACCCGCGGGGGAGCAGGAGGCTGTTGTCCCAGCCGAAGACGGCGTCCGGGTCGTAGATTACAGGCAGGAGGGTTCCCCCCTGCAGGCCCAGGTAGAAGTTCGCGCCGGTGATCTCCCTGACCTCGGCCGAGTCGTCAGAGCTGGAGCGCATCCTGTAGGTCGGCGCGTTCATCTCCACATTGCCGACGTCCGTCCAGCTGCGCATGAGGTTGGACATCTCCTTGAACTGGCCCAGCTGCATGCCGAAGGGGATGATTTTGGGCAGTCCGTCCAGCACCTCAAGCGCCATAGGCTGCCCGGATATGTTCCTGATCCTGACCCGCCGCACCAGGGCGCCGATCCGCTCCAAGGGTAGGATAAAATACCGGACTTCCATTTCAAACCCGTATTCCCGGTTGATCTCGCGGATGGTCAGCGCGTTGTTCTCGATCTCAAAGCGCCTCTGCGCCTCATTCAGGGGGCTGAAGGGCTCGCAGAAGCGGCCGTTTGCGCGCAGGAAGGTGCGGAATCCCTTGAGCGCAACGTTTTCGTAGGCGGTGTTGGCGGGGTTGAACTCCATGATGGCGTTGCCCTTGTGGTGGACGCCCAGGCTGTTGATCCCCTGCCCCCGGTTGCAGGTGTAGACCCACAGAGGGATGCCGCGCACCCCCGCGATGCCGGGGAGGAAACTGGAGAAGGCCGGCGCGCGGTCATAGCACGTGATGACAAACCGGCTGCCTTCCAGTTTGTAGCCCGGCTTGTCTGCATTCATCGTCATTCCTCCGCCGCCGGGTTTCCGCCTGCCAGGGCGGTGATCTCCCGGCTCTGGTACACGCGCACGTAGTCCACCAGCATCCTCTGGGGCAGCACCCCCTCGTCGACGCCGCGGGCCCCGCCCCAGTTGCCGCCAAAGGCGATGTTGAGCAACAGGTGGAAGCGCCGGTCAAAGGGCCACTCCCGCCAGGTGGGCTGCGCGGCGTATTTCGCCGGCTCATAGCTGTAATACACCGTATCATCCACCGCGATGGCGATCCTGTCCGGCAGCCAGGTCAACGTGAAGGTATGGAAATCATCGCTGATCCCGGGGACGCGCTTTGTGGCGGTTTTCTGCGTCCGGATGGCGTGGTTGTAGGCCTGCGTGTGCACGGAGGCATGCGTCACGCCCTGGTCATAGCCCACGTGCTCCATGAGGTCGATCTCGCCGGAGGCAGGCCAGCCGCCGTAGGCCCAGTCGGTGGGCAGCATCCAGACGGCGGGCCAGGTGCCCAGGCCGCGGGGCAGTTTGGCGCGGACCTCAAACCGGCCGTACAGCCAGTCGCCCTTGTTGCGGGAAACCAGGCGGGCGGAGGTGTATTTCTTCCCGCCGCGCTCTTCCGCCCTTGCTTCCAGGACCAGCAGGCCGTTTTCCACCCAGGCGTTCCCTTCCCTGGTGTAGAACTGCAGTTCGTTGTTGCCCCAGCCACTCCCGCCCACGTCATAATCCCATTTCTCGGGGTCAGGCGCGCCGTCCGCATCAAACTCGTCCGCCCAGACCAGCTCATACTCCAGTTTCGTCTCGTCATAGGCATATCCGATGGCCTTCACCTCTTCCGGGGCTGGGGTCACGGCGCTTTTTGGGTCCACGAAGGCGCCGGACACCTCTTCGCCCACGCGCAGCCTGCCCGGGTCAAATCCGCTTGATGCCATAGTATTCTCCTCCGTCTCTTTGTCTGCTTCCGCCGTCATGCCCTGGTTAAGAATAAGGCAGGCGGCCAGAACCAGCAGGCTGATTTTCAGTAAACGCATCAAAAATTCCTCAATTTCCTGTTTCTCGGGCAGATATGTCCGATTATTCTAAAAA
>CAZJCB010000286.1:1396-2947 GCA_964544245.1 uncultured Christensenella sp. | reverse complement strand
GCGGTGACCAAGATGACAGGTGAACGGGAAAAGGATTCAGGAAGCCTTCAAAAGTAAGGGCCCTGTCCTGCGCAGCAGGCAGCTGCGCGCGTCCGGCATCAGCCGGGCATCCCAGAAAACCGGATAGAATAAACGTCCCCGTCACTTAACGCACAAAGAGGAGGAACCCCATCATGCCGCTCATCCGCACCGCCAAAACCGAATCCGGCGCCGTCCGGGGCCTGCCCGCGGCCGATCCGCGCGTCACCAGCTACAAAGGCATCCCCTATGCCGCGCCGCCGGCCGGGGAGGACCGCTGGCGCGCGCCCCGGCCACGCGCGCCCTGGGAGGGGGAGTTCAAGGCGTATGACTTCGGTCCCATCGCCCCGCAGGCCGTGACCGGGAAGAACAAGGACAACCTCTATTCGCGGGAATGGTGGGTGGACGACGAACCGGCGATGGACGAGGACTGCCTCACCCTGAACGTCTGGGCCCCCGCGCAGGGGCAGACCGGGCTGCCGGTGTTCGTCTGGTACTTCGGCGGCGGGCTGCAGGTGGGCGCCACCAGCGAGATGGAGTTTGACGGGGAGCGCATCGCCCGCCGCGGCGCCGTCGTGGTCACCGTCAACTACCGGCTCAACGCCCTGGGCTTCCTGGCCCACCCGGAGCTGACGGCGGAGAATCCGCAGGCCCCGACGAACTTCGGCTTCCTGGACCAGCAGTTCGCCACCAGGTGGGTGAAGCGGAACATCGCGGCCTTCGGCGGCGACCCGGACAACATCACCATCGGCGGGCAGTCGGCGGGGGGCATGAGCGTCAGCGCGCAGATCGCCCACCGGGAGAACGAGGGGCTGTTCCGCCGCGCGGTGATCATCAGCGGCCTGTTCGCCCCGGCGTACCCGGAGATGCTCGGGCTGTGCGTCCCTTTGAAAGAGGCTGAGAGCCGCGGCGAGCGCTTCTTCCGGGAAGCGCTGCACGTCAGGACGCTGGCGGAAGCCCGGCGCGTACCCTGGCAGGAAGTCCTGGACGCCGCGCTCTCCTGGAAGGACGCCGGGATGTGGCCCGCCGCGGTGGACGGCGCGTTCCTGCGCTACCCTCCCGACCGCTGGTACCTGCACGGGGACCGCGTCCGCTGCCCGGTGATGATGGGCTCCACAAGCAACGAGTTCCGCCTCTCCCCCAAAGCGGAGGACGACGGGTCCCTGCGGGCCTATGCCGCCAAGATCCCCGGCCTGGACCGGGAGCGGTTCCTGGCGGCGTTCACCGCGCCCGCCACGAAGGAGAGCATCCAGCGCGAGGGGGACGTGAACGCCATCGCCTTCGCAGTCCGCGCCGCGGCCGAAAAGGCGGGGGAAGCGGTCTACGCTTACGAGTTTCACGCCGACATCCCCGGCTGGGACAGGCCCGGCGCCTTCCACTCATCGGACCTGTGGTTTTTCTTCGAGACGCTCGCGAAGTGCTGGCGTCCGTTCACCGGCAGGCATTACGACCTGGCGCGGCAGATGTGCGACTACCTGTATATTGCTCAGGAAAATGCTATTGATAAAAAAATAAAAGAGCCAGTTAAAAAAA
>CAZJCB010000286.1:0-1386 GCA_964544245.1 uncultured Christensenella sp. | reverse complement strand
CCTGTACAATTTCATACGCGGCGGGGACCCCAACGGCCCGGGGACGGACGGCGGCCCTTTGCCCTGGTGGCCAACGCTGGACCCCAAGGAGCCTGTCTTCATGTCTTTCGGCGAGACCGCGAAGCCGGTGCCGCACCCCGCGGGGCCGGTCGAACGGCTGCTGCTGGACGCGTACCTCGCCCGCGGCGAGGGCTGAACTCTCCCTGAAACCAACGACGGCAGGAGGAATGGAAAAATGAGGAAAACGGCCAGGATCAGCGTTCACCCGCGCTTCCGGATCGGGAACATCTCGCCGCGGCTGTACGGCGCCTTTCTGGAGCCCATTGGGACCCTGGTGAACGGCAGCATGTACAACCCCAGGCACCCGACCGCGGACGCGGACGGCTTCCGGAGGGACTTTATGGAGGCGCTGAAGGCCGCCGGGCTGCCCGCCCTGCGGCTTCCGGGCGGCAATTTCGTGTCCGGCTGGGACTGGAAAAGCTCCATCGGCCCCAGGGAGAAGCGGAAGACGCAGCTGGACACCGCCTGGTTCCAGTACTATACGAACGAAATCGGCCACGACGAATACCTGAGGTGGGCGCAGGCGGTGGGGGCGGAGCCGATGGTCACCGTCAACCTCGGCACCAACGGCCTCAATGACGCGCTGCACCTCGTCGAATACACGAACCACCCCTCCGGAAGCTACTGGTCGGACCTGAGAAGGGAATACGGCCGGGAAGCGCCCTACGGGGTCAGGACCTGGTACCTGGGCAACGAGATGGACGGCCCCTGGCAGATCGGCTCCTGGGAAAAGGACCCCCGCGGCTACGGCGTCCTGGCGCACGAGGTGTCCAAGGGCATGAAGTGGACCGACCCCTCCGTCGAGACGGTCGCCTGCGTGTCCTCCTCCCCCTTCCTGGCGCACTATCCCCAGTGGGACCTGGAAGCGCTGCAGGAATGCTATGAGACCGTGGACTACATCTCCCTGCACCATTACCACATCGCGGCGCCGGGGGACTATGGGGCCCTGCTGGGCGGGTCGTGCTTCTTTGAGGACTATATCATGACGGAGATCGGGCTGTGCGACTATATCCAGACCAGGCTCCGCTCGCCCCGGAAAATGATGCTGTCCTTTGACGAGTACGGGTCCAGGGAGGAGCCGCTACAGGGCGTCCTGCCCGGCCGGGGCAGCGTGTGGGAGCATACGTTTGACCCCGGGCGCGCCTACGCGCGCCATGACCCGGACAACATGGCGTCCCCCACGCCCTTCATCCACCGGGGCGGGATGCTCGACGCCCTCTCCTCCGCCTCCACCCTGCTGACGCTCCTGCGGCACGCCGACCGCGTGAAGATCGGCTGCATGACCTCGGGCCTGCACACGCTGGCCGCGGCCGACCGCGACCACGT
>CAZJCB010000285.1:0-2951 GCA_964544245.1 uncultured Christensenella sp. | reverse complement strand
GAAATCAACCTCTACTGGGCGGACAAGACCGGCTACTTCCCCACCCGCCAGTCGGTGGTGGGCACCCCCGAATACGAGGAGTACCTCACCCGAAAGCCCGCCATGCAGTCTGTCGTATCCATGAGCAGCTGGATCAACCCGCGCAACCAGGCCCCGGTGTACGACACCTGCGCCAACCTCTGGCGCGACGCGCTGGCCAAGATCCTGGTGGAAGGCGCGCCCGTTCAGGAAACCCTGGATACCCTGGCCGAAGAGATCACCGAACTGCTGGAAGACCAATAAACTGAAACCCTGAACCATACCGGGAGGAAGGGCGGCTTTCCTCCCGGCCTTTCTTGATAAACCGTTTGGAGGGTTCCTCATGACAAGCAGTGTTTTGCCCGCGCTTCCCAGCCGGAACGGGCTGAAAGGAGCGGGCGCGGGCAAGCGCGCCGCCGCCGCCCTGCTGGCAGCACTCGGGCTGATCCTCCTGCTGGCGGGGCTGTACGGTTACCTGGTCGGCGACCTGCAGGCGGATATCGCTGATTTTCCCCAAAAGCGCGAAACGGTGATGCAGGCGCGCAAGGAAGCCCAGAGCGCCGGGGTCAGCCTGACGGGCGAACTCAGCCTGCTCAGCAGCGTCATGGACACCGCGGTCATCCTGTTCATTTTCGGCGGGCTGCTGGTATACACAGGCGTGATGCTCCTGACCCAGCCCTGGGAGCGATTCAAGGATTTTGCCTGCGTGCTGCCCGCCGTCGCTTTTTTCCTGATTTTTGTCTATTACCCGATGGTCGACCTGCTGCGCATCAGCTTTACCAACTGGAACCTGATCAAGGACGATTATTCCTTTGTCGGCGCCAAGAACTATGTGTGGCTGTTTGACGGCAGCGGGCGGAAGTACTTTGTGGAGTCCCTGCGCATCACACTGACCTACACCGTTTGGGAAATCGGCTTTACACTGGCCTTCGGCATGCTGCTGGCCATGCTGTTCAACCGCATGAGCCCGGCCTTCAACGCGATGCGCACCATCATCTTCATGCCCCGCTACATCGCGGTATCCACCAGCGCCATCGTGTTCATCTGGATATTGAACGGCAACTACGGCATCCTCAACCACGTCATCTCCCTCTTCGGCGGCAGGGGACCCGACTGGCTGAACACCGAGAGCACCGCGCTCACCGGCGTGCTCTTCCTCACCTTCTGGCGCGTGACGGGCTATGCGATGATGATCTACCTGTCCGCGATGAAGGGCATCCCGACGGATTACTATGAGGCGGCGGAGATCGACGGGGCGGACGGGCCGCAGAAGTTCCGCTTTATCACCCTGCCCATGCTGGGGCCCACCACGCTGTTTCTGGTGGTCACCACCTTCATCGCCAGCATGAGGGTCTTCCAGTCGGTGGACGTGATGACCGGCGGCGGGCCAGGACGTTCCACCAACGTGATGGTGCAGTGGATCTACAACATGGCCTTCGCGGATTTCCGGGTTGACCGCGCGGCGGTCATCTCCCTGGCGTTTTTCGTCATCCTGCTGGCGGTCACCGCGGCCACGATGCGCTGGTCAAGGAGGAACGTGTCCTATGACTCCTGAAACGCTGCCCGCGGAACGCGTCAGCCCTTTGCGCCGGATGCGGCAGTCCGGCTGGTTTGACATCCTGATGTTTCTGGCGCTGGCCGGTCTTCTGCTCGTCCTCCTTTACGGCATCGGCGAAGGCCTGTACCTCCGCGCGATGGGCGCCGTGACGGAGGGGATGAACGACTATGAGATCAGGCAGTCCATCCCCGGACTGGCGCACGCGCGCCACACGCTGCTGATCCTCGGCCTGGGGCTGATCACAGCCGTTGCCCTGTCGCTGGCCTGGCTGCGCTTCATGTCCCCGGTGATCCATGCGGACACCGGCAAACAGATCGCCTTCAGACGCCTGCGCGTCGCCTTTCAGTACGCTGCCGCCGTCCTGTATACGCTCATCATCCTCTTCCCGATCTACTGGATGATCATCTCCTCCTTCAAGACCAGCGCGGAACTGCTGCTGCCGGTGCCCACGCTATGGCCGCGTGAATTTGCCTGGAGCAACTACCCGGACGTGCTAGGCCGGGCCCCCTTCGGCCTGTATTTCTACAATACCATCGTCAGCACCTTTTTCATCATGCTGGCCGAAGTGGTATTGGGCACTTTCGCCGCCTACGGCTTCAGCAAGGGGCGCTTCGCCGGCAAGAACGGCCTGTTCCTGCTGGTTCTGGGCGCGCTGATGATCCCCATCCAGGTCACCTTTGTGCCCATTTACGTGCTCATCTCGCGCCTGGGCTGGATGAACTCCTTCCCCGGGCTGATCGTGCCCCACCTGGTAAGCGCCTATTTTATCTTCATGCTCCGGCAGACCTTCCTGGCGGTGGACGACAGTTACCTGGACGCGGGCAGGGTGGACGGCATGGGCCGCGTCGGCGCTATTTTCCACGTGCTGGTGCCCATGTGCGCGCCCACGATGATCACCATCAGCATCATCTCCTTCATCAACGGCTGGAACAGCTATTTCTGGCCCAAGATGATCACCACCAACAACACCCGGCGCACCATCGCGGTGGGCGTCGCCTACCTCAGGGAGACTTTCGCGGGGATGGAGACCTCCAACTACAACGACATGATGGCCGGCGCCGTATTGGGCATCGTCCCTGTCATCCTGCTCTTCCTCTTCCTGCAGAAGTACATCATGACCGGCTTCAGCAAGGCAGCGATGAAGTAGGGGCGGAGAGGAAAACCGCGGGATTTCATCCCCCGGACCCCTGGCAAGGGATTGAAAAAAGAAGGTTTTGGTTGATGCAGATGAAAAGGTTATCTTTCCTCCTGTCGGTCCTTCTCCTGTTGCCCCTCTTTGCCCTGGCGGACAGGTATGACGAGGTGATGGACACCTCCGGGGACTCGGGGAAACTGACTGCCCGATTCATAAGTATGGACACCGACAACGGGGAGA
>CAZJCB010000284.1:0-2956 GCA_964544245.1 uncultured Christensenella sp. | reverse complement strand
CTGTTCAACTACGGCACCCTGCCCTTTTACTGGGGCCGCTTTGAGCCCCGGGAGGGCGAGCCGGAGACCAAGTCCGTGATGGCCGGCGCGCGGTGGCTGAAGGCGCGCGGCGTGAAACTGAAGGGCCACCCGCTGTGCTGGCACACCGTGTGCGCCGACTGGCTGATGAAGTACGGCAACGGGGAGATCCTGCGGAAGCAGCTGGCGCGCATCCACCGGGAGGTCGGCGATTTCAAGGGGGTGATCGACACCTGGGACGTGATCAACGAAGTGGTCATCATGCCGGTGTTTGACAAGTATGACAACGCGGTCACCCGCATCGCGAAGGAGCTGGGGCGCGTGGGCATCGTGAAAAGCGTCTTCAAAGAGGCCCGTGCGGCCGGCCCGGGCGCCGTGCTCATCCTCAACGACTTCAACACGTCCCGGGAATATGAGCGGCTGGTCGGGCAGTGCCTGGACGCCGGGATAGGGATCGACGTCATCGGCATCCAGTCCCACCAGCATCAGGGGTACTGGGGCAAGGAAAAACTGCTGGACGTGCTGGAGCGTTTCTCCCGTTTCGGCCTGCCGATCCACTTCACGGAGAACACCCTGATCTCCGGAGACCTGATGCCTCCCCACATCGAGGACCTCAACGACTGGCAGGTCGCCGACTGGCCCAGCACCCCGGAGGGCGAGGAACGCCAGAAGCGCGAAGTAGAGGAGATGTACTCCATCCTCTTCGCCCACCCCCTGGTGGAGGCGGTCACCGTGTGGGACGCAGTGGACGGCAAATGGCTCAACGCCCCCTCCGGCCTGCTGCGCCGGGACAACTCCGAAAAGCCCGCCTACGGGCGGCTGAAGGAGCTCATCCGGGGCAATTGGTCCACCGATACCGTCATCAGGACGGACGAAAACGGACGGGCGAACCTGGAAGGCTTCCGGGGCGAATACGAACTGGCATGCGAAGGCCGGAAAGCCTCCGTTACGCTGGCGAAGGATACCGGGGAAGCGGGCGTCGTGCTATGATACAGAAATTACAAAAAGATGAGGATGCTTCGGGGGATTCCATCCCCCGAAACCCCAGGCAAGGGACTTCGTCCCTTGACCCGGAAACAGAAAATGGCAGGATGAACCAGTAATACTGATTGAAGGAATAAACGCACCGATGCAAAGAGAGATTTTTCGTCCTGTCGATGTCGAGGGAAGGAGGCGTAGCGGAGTCTACGCTGACTGAGTGAGAGGAAGACAGGGCGGAAAAGATCCGCCGCATCAAAGCGTTTATGACTAAAATCAGTATAAGACAAGCCCCCCGGGAGCGGATTGCCGGGAGGCCTGTTTTCTTATCAGCGCCAGGCGTCTACGCCTGACCAGTCAATAATTATTCCCCGTGATGCGCGTGCTCCTGGCACACGGAACCGCTTGACGCCAGCTCACCCCGGCTGCAGGCTTCCGCCGCCGCCCTGGCGTCGCCCTGCGCGCCGGTCAAGACCCGGATGTTCCGGGCGTTGAAGATCTCGATAGCGCCCGCGCCCATACCGCCGGCGACGATGGCGTCCACCCCCAGGTCCGCCAGGAAATTGGGCAGGAAGCCCGGTTTGTGCCCGGGGTTGGGGACGTCCGTGAATTGACCGGTCTGGGTGTCCAGGACCAGAAAGGTCCCGCAGTGCCCGAAGTGTTCGGCCACCTGGCCGTCGTTGCTTGCCACGGCGATTTTCATGCCCCTTCTCCTCCCATTCGCGCGATCAGTTCGGCGACCGGCGCCAGCCAGCCGGCCTCAAGGTCTTCCACCCTGCCCCCGTCGCAGGCCCGGGAGATGTCCGGGTCCACCGGCAGCCTGGCCAGCAAGGGCACCCCGTGCTCCAGCGCCACGGCGGACGCCTTGCTCTCCCCGAAAATAGCGTATTCCTTCCCGTTGTCCGGGCAGACGAAGTAGGACAGGTTTTCCACCAGGCCCAGGATGGGCACCTTCATCATCCGCGCCATGCGGACCGCCTTGCCCACGATCATCCCGACCAGCTCCTGCGGCGAGGTCACCACAATGATGCCGTCCAGCGGCAGGGACTGGAACACGGTCAGCGGTACGTCACCGGTGCCCGGGGGCAGGTCGATGAACATCACGTCCACGTCGTCCCAGAGGACGTCTGAAAAGAACTGCTTGACAGTGCCGCCCAGGATGGGTCCGCGCCAGATGACCGGGTCCGAATCGTTTTCCAGCAGCAGGTTGACGGAGATGACCTGGATGCCATCCCGGCTGAGCGAGGGCAGGATGTGCACCCCGTCGCCCCTGGCCTTGCCCCTGATGCCAAACGCCCTGGGGATGGAGGGGCCGGTGATGTCGGCGTCCAGGATGGCGGTCCTGAGGCCCAGGCGGTTCGCGCTGACCGCCAGCAGGCTGGTGACCAGGGACTTGCCCACGCCGCCTTTGCCGCTGACGATCCCGATAACGCGGCCGACGCGGCTCTCCGAGTTCAGGCGGGCCTTCAGGTCAGGCGGCGCTTTCCGGTCTTCGCAGTTCCGGGCGCAGCCGCCGCAGTTGCTGTCACAGGTTTCGCTCATCTTTTGGTGTTCTCCCCGTCTAAAAAGTAAGGCTCCGGCCGCCCGGCAGGTAATCGATCCCGTCCCCGAGGAGCTTCTTCAACTCCTCATAGGCGGGCAGGCCGGTGCAGTGGCAGGTATAGACCTTCGCGCCGGTTTTGGCAAGGGCTTCCGCCACGTGGCCAATGATGGCGTCCTCCGCGCGCCCGTGGGTATGGGAATGCAGGTGGAAGCCCCCGATGACCAGGCCGGGCACGCGCCCCGTTTTCACCCCGTAATCCTCCAGGATGTTGACGATGCCGTGGTGCGAGCATCCGGTCAGCAGCAGGATTTTGCCGTCCTCCATGATTTCCGCAACTTGCTCGTGGGCGAACGTGTCCGGCAGGAGTTCGCCGCCTTCCTCCGCCATCAGGCCGCGGTTCGTGTCCGGGATGGGCTC
>CAZJCB010000283.1:0-2957 GCA_964544245.1 uncultured Christensenella sp. | reverse complement strand
CTTCATCAGGATGTCACCCATACCGGTTTTCTTTTTCAAGCTTGTCATGCCAGAATCCCTCCCCAGGCCGCTTTCATAATATCGTTCTGATTGAATCGCTCGCTGCCGCGGTCGATTTCGGCCATGACCCGGCCCTCCCGCATGACGATGACGCGGTCGGCCATGCCCAGCACCTCAGGCAGTTCGGAGGACACCATGATGATGCACTTGCCCTCCCTGACCAGCCGGTTCATCACATGGTAGACCTCCACCTTGGCGCCCACGTCGATGCCGCGCGTCGGCTCGTCGAAAATATAGACGTCCGCTTCGCAGTTGATCCATTTGCCGATGACCACCTTTTGCTGGTTGCCGCCGGACAGCTGTTCCACCACCTCGTGAATGGTCGGTGTCTTGATGCGCAGGGTTTTGACGTTGTCCTCGCTGGCCTTCCGGATACGGGGACGGTTGAGCAGGAACCCCTTTCTGAACTTCTTCATGCTCGCGAGGATCAGGTTCGTGCTGACCGGCTGGGAGAGCACCAGCCCCTGGCCTTTCCGGTCCTCCGTCAGGAAGGCGATGCCCTTGCCGATGGCCTGACCGGGATTCCTCAGGCGGACCTTCACGCCCTTGATATAAAGTTCCCCGCCGTCCAGCCTGTCCGCGGAGAAGACCGCGCGCATGACCTCTGTGCGCCCCGCGCCGACCAATCCCGCGAATGCCAGGATCTCCCCGCCAAACGCTTCAAAGCTGACTTCCCGGATGACACCGGTCTGCCGCAGGCCGACGGCTTTGAGGAAACAGCTTCCCCTGACGACCTGCTCCTTGGGGAACTGGTTGGTCAGCGTGCGGCCGACCATCGCCTGGATCAGCATGTCTTCATTGACCTTGCCGATATCCTCTGTGAGGATGTGCTCGCCGTCGCGCATGACGGTCACCCTGTCGCACAGTTCGAAGAGTTCCTCCAGTTTATGTGAAACAAACAGGATGGCGATGCCCTTTTCCTTCAGCCTGCGCACGGTATGCGTCAACTGTTCCACTTCCTGCGCGCCCAGGGAGGAGGTCGGTTCGTCCATGATGATCAGTTTGGCGTTTACGATGACCGCCTTTGCGATTTCCACCATCTGCTGCTGCCCGACGCCCAGTTTGCCGCACTCCGTCCTTGTGTTGATTTCCGGATGCCCCAGGGCTTCCAGCGCTTCATGCGCTTCCCTGTGCATGCGCGGGTAGTCCAGCAGCCCGTACTTGTTGAGGATCTTCCGGCCCATGAATACGTTGTCCACCACCGGCAGCATCTTGACGATGTTCAGTTCCTGATATACGCAGGCGATGCCCGCTTCCCTGGCCTGGACCGGGTTCCTGAAGGAAACGGTGCGGCCGTCCACATAGATTTCACCCTCCTCAGGGATATACACACCGGTCAGTACCTTGATGAGGGTGGATTTCCCGGCGCCGTTTTCGCCGATCAGGCCGTGGATCTCGCCCGGCCTGATTTGGATGTGCATGTCGCGCATCGCGACGACGCCGGGGAATTTTTTTGTGACGTGTTTGAGTTCGACCACAAACTGCTCGGCCATACCTTCACCTCGTTGTGGGGGATGACACCGCTGGACATTTTCCGGTCAGCCAGTAGCGGCGACCCGATGGATGTCCTCCGGATCACCGCGTTCCTGCTTGCCCGGCAGGGACAGAAAAGGCCCGCCGGAAAACCCGGCGGGCGATGATGAGTTTACTTCAGGAAATCCTTGTAGTTTTCGCCGTTGATGACGACGGTATCGACCACGACGTTGAGTTCGACCGCTTCGCCCCTGAGCGCCTTCACGGCGGTCATGATGGAGAGATACCCCATCAGCTTGGGCTGCTGGGCGACCGTGCCGGCCAGTTCGCCGGTCGCGATCAGTTCGATGGCGGACTGGTTGCCGTCAAAGCCCAGGATGGTGATGCCCTCTTTGCCGGCGGCTTTTACAGCGTTGAGCGCGCCGATGGCGGTATCGTCATTGTGGCAGAGGACCAGGTTGATGTCCGGGTGGGCGACCAGCTGGTCTTCCATGGCATTGGTCGCGCCGTCGGTGGTGTTGTCGCCCGAGAGCATCGCGACGGGGGCCAGGCCCGCTTCCACGAGTGCCTGTTCGTATCCGGCCTTGCGCAGGTTGGAGGTGTTGTCACCCTCCTGCCCGTAGATGATCAGGGCTTTTGCCTTGTCAGCGCCGGCTTTTTCAATGCCGAATACGCCGCCGGAATGCGCGGCGACCTGGTTGGAAGTGCCGACGAAGGAGACCTTCTTTTCATAGTTGGCATCGGTGTCGCAGAAGATGACGATCCCCTCGTAACCTGAGGACTCGATGGCGCCGATCACAGCGTCGCCGTCCAGCGGCGCGATGACGATCGCGTCGGGCTTCGCGGCCAGCATGGTTTCCAGCTGCTGGACCTGCTCGGCGATTTCGGTCTCAGCCGCGGGTCCCTGGACGTCGATGGTCCAGCCCAGTTCGGCGGCGGCTTCGTCAATGCCGCTCTTGACGGTCTGCCAGTACTCACTGGACAGGGTCTTGAGGTTGACGACTACGGTGAACTCATCTTCGGCCATCACTGTCGTCAGGGACAGCAGCAGCATCAGGGACAGGGTCAGCGCCAGGATTCTTTTCATGGGTATCCCTCCTTTATCTATTGTGCGGCTTGGCCGCATCAATTCCGGTTCAGGTTTTTTCAGCCCGGACAAGGAAACAAACCGGCCTGCACGTCCGCTGCCAAACAGACCCCGGTTTGTTTAGCGGCTTTTGCCAGTTCGTCTCAGAATTGCTCACAGTATAGCCCCGGCTGCTCGCGTTGTCAATCATCCGGAGGGGCGCAGGGCTGGAATCTGCGAAAGTTTTTGCCCTCGGTGCCAGGCAATCTGCAATCTGTATCCTCGGACTGCTTTCCTCTCGGGCTTGACATTTGGGGCTGGAAAAGGTTAAATTGGATTGGTTTTATCTGCACAGAGG
>CAZJCB010000282.1:0-2982 GCA_964544245.1 uncultured Christensenella sp. | reverse complement strand
CCCTCGCCATCCGGGACTTCGCCCCCCGTGCCTGGGTCATCAACTACACCAACCCGATGACGGTGTGCATGAACACCCTCTACGCCGTGTATCCGGAGATCCGGTCTTTCGGGTGCTGCCACGAGGTGTTTGGAACACAGAAACTGCTGGCGGAGATGCTGGAAGACCTGGAGGGGATCCCAGGCGTCCGGCGCCAGGACATCCGCACCGGCGTCACCGGCATCAACCACTTCACTTTCTTGTACAGCGCCAGTTATGGCGGCATGGACCTCTTCCCCCTGTACAGGCGTTTTGTCGGCATGTATGGTGAAACTGGCTTCCTCAGGGGCAAGGACGACAGCTGGATGAACAACAACTTCGAGTGTTCCCACCGGGTGAAGTTCGACCTCTTCCGCCGCTATGGCCTCATCGCCGCCGCGGGCGACCGCCACCTGGCGGAGTTCATGCCGCCCTGGTACCTGAAGGATCCCGACACCGCAAGGCGATGGGGTTTCAGCCTGACCACGGTGGACTGGCGCGAAAAGGACTTGATGGAACGGCTGAGAAAGCGGGAGGCGCTCCTGTCAGGCAGCGAACCCATCCGGATGAAGGAGTCCGGAGAGGAAGGCCACCTGCTGCTTAAAGCGCTGCTGGGGCTGGGCGACCTGGTTTCCAACGTCAACATTCCAAACCGGGGGCAGATCCCCAACCTGCCGGAAAGCGCGGTGGTGGAGGTCAACGCCTTCTTCTCCCATGTCGCCGTCACGCCGATGTACTCGGGGGTGCTTCCGCCGGGCCTGGACGCGCTCATTTCCCGCCATGCCCTGAACCAGCAGGCCGTGGTGAAGGCAGCGATGGACTGTGACCGGAACCTCGCGCTGAACGTGCTGCTCAACGACCCCCAGATGTCCCGTGTGGACCCGCTGGACGCCGAAAGGATGCTGGGGGAAATGATCATGAACACCGCCGACGTCCTGCCGGAAGGCTGGCGCCGTTGACGCTGGAGAATAGAGGAGGAAGAGGATGAACAAGTTGAAAGTCTATCCCCGCTCGGTGCATGGCAATGTGTCCATGGCGCGGGGCCCGGAGGGGGATCTTTTGCTGGTTGACGGGAAGACCCGGCCGCTGGACCACGGAGCGGGCAGGTACCTGCGCGAAACCTTTCCCTTTGCCGCCCCGGTCCGCGTGCTCGGCAGGGACCGCAGTTTCGGCGTAGGGGACAGGCTGGGCATCGCCGCCCCGGGGCACATCCGGGTGTTCCGCAGATATGACGCGGCGCCGGTCTTCGCCCAGCAGTCGATGCGCGAACTGAAACTGACCGGCAGGACGTACGGGGACGTGCTGGACGCCGCCACCTTCGCGGTGTTCCGGGAAGACTACAGGGACGGTTTCGGCGCCGACGGCGACCACCTGAAGACGATGGACGAGGTGCGCGGCGCGCTGGACCTGGGCTACAGCATGATCACCCTGGATTGCTCCGAGCACATCAGGGGAGACGGCGGCCGGGCGGAACTCAGCCAGGAGCTGAAGGACCGTTACCTGGAGAAGGTTTTCACGCTGGAAGACGGTGTCAGGATCGGGTTCTCCGAGGATGACCTTGCCCAGGCGCAGCACATTTACGGGGACGCCATCCGCTTCGCGAAGCAGGTATGGGAGGCATTCTTCCAGGGCGGCAAGTACAACGCCGACCTGGAGATTTCCATCGACGAGACCGCCACGCCGACAACCCCGCAGCAGCATTTCTTCGCCGGGAGCGAATTGAAACGGGCGGGTGTGAACATGGCGACCCTCGCGCCCCGCTTCTGCGGGGAGTTTCAGAAAGGCATCGACTATATCGGCGACGTGGGCCGGTTTGACCGGGAGATGCGGCTGCACGCCGGGATCGCCCGGCACTTTGGGTACAAAATCAGCGTGCACTCCGGCTCTGACAAGTTCAGCGTGTTCCCCTCAGTCGGCAGGCACACCCGGGGCGTTTTTCACGTGAAGACCGCCGGCACCAACTGGCTGGAGGCGATGCGGGTATGCGCCGAAAAGGCCCCGGCCCTTTACCGTGAGGTCCATGCTTTCGCGCTTGCGAATTTTGACAGAGCGCGGGCGTATTACCACGTCTCCGCCGACCCGGCAAGGGTGCCCGCCCTGTCCGGCCTGCGGGACGATGAGCTGCCCGGGCTGATGGACGAAAACGACGCCCGGCAGCTCATCCACATCACCTACGGGCTGATCCTCAGCGATCCGCAGCTGCACAGGAAGCTCTATCAACTCTGGGATATGGAGGCTGAGACCTACGCGGAAAAATTGGAGCACCACATCGGCCGGCACATGCGGCTGCTGGGCGTGCCTGAGAGAGAACAGACAGCCAAGAAGGATTGACAGGCTAAAGGTCAGGGAAGAAGTCCCTTCTCAGGAGCCCTGGGTATGAAAACTCCCGGGGCCCCGCTTTTTATCACTCCCTGAGCCCAAAATCAAAATAATCCCGCGCGTTGCGGTAGCAGACGCCCTTGACGATCTTTTCAAGGGCTTCCTCATCGTTGGGGTATTCTCCGTTTTCGACCCAGCCGCCCAGGATGTCGCACAGGATCCTGCGGAAATACTCGTGCCGCGGGTAGGAAACAAAGCTCCTGGAGTCCGTCAGCATGCCGACAAACTGGCTGAGCAGGCCGATGGAGGCCAGGGTTTTCATCTGGTCGGTCATCCCGTCGTACTGGTCGCAGAACCACCAGGCGCTGCCAAACTGGACCTTGCCGGGCGTGCCGCCCTGGAAACAGCCGGCGATGGTCGCCAGCGTCGCATTGGCGGCGGGGTTGAGGGTATACAGGATGGTCCTGGGCAGGGTTCCTCCCGCTTCCTGCGCGTCCAGCAGCTTTGCCAGCTTCATTCCGACCGGCGTATCGGTATTCCCGTCAAAGCCGGTATCCGGGCCGAATTTTTTGAACATCCTGGTGTTCACGTTGCGCATGGCGCCGATGTGATACTGCTGCGCCCAGCCTTGCCGGCTGTAAGCCC
>CAZJCB010000281.1:2693-2994 GCA_964544245.1 uncultured Christensenella sp. | reverse complement strand
GCCCACTGCCGCCCGGTGGATTTGCCCGACCTGACCCGCTTCCCGCATGCCGATGTGGCGCCGATTGTAAGGGAGATCTCGGATGCCGGGGAAGAAGCACCCCCCCGGGAATGAGAGTGATGGATTGGGATGATCCGGAGGAGGTGAGAGAATCGTGGACTATGAATCAGCGGAAGAGGCTGCCAGGCGCTGGGGCGTTTCCGCGCGCTGGGTACAGGCCCTGTGCCATGGGCGGCGGATTCCAGGCGCACAGCGGCTGGGCAGGGTTTGGCTGATTCCCCGGGGAGCAGAGAAGCCGGGT
>CAZJCB010000281.1:0-2683 GCA_964544245.1 uncultured Christensenella sp. | reverse complement strand
AACGCGAGAAACAGTAGGGTCAACGCAAACAACATGAAAGGAGCGCTTGTTTTATGGGCTACCAGGATGTTTTTCAGGAGGATAAGGAGTTTAGTTTTGAAGGCTACCAGGTGGTGCGGCGGGAGTTCTTTGCCCACACCTTTGAGCCCGCGCTCACAATCCGCGGGAACTCCATCTTTTTCAACACGGCCTGTATCAGAAAATGCGAGAATGTCGTCTTTGTTCAGCTGCTCATCAACCAGGAGCGGAAGAAAATCGTCATCCGCCCCTGCGGCGAGGACGACAAGGACGCGGTGCGCTGGTGCGTCATCAAGGGAGACAACAGAAGGACACGGACGATCAAGAGCGATATCTTCTCCGGCATGCTGTATGACCTGATGCGCTGGGACAGCACTTACCGTTATAAACTGCTGGGGACCACCTTTGAATTCCAGGGCCAGTGCCTGTACCTGTTTGACCTGACAGCGACAGAGGTGTACATGAACCAAAGCAAAACGGTTGATGAGAACGGCAAGCCAAGTTACTCACGCAAGGCGTTTTACCCGGAAGAATGGAAAGACACCTTTGGCCTGCCGGTGACAGAGCACATGCAGTACACGCAGATTGACCTGTTTGACGGGTATGCGACCTTAAATGTCAGCGGCGAAAAGAAGAGCGGGGAGGAGAACACCCAGACAGGCCTGCAGGCCGATGAAAGCGGGGTGGCCCTGAATGTTTGATGAGAATGTCGGCGTGACGCAGATTCAGCCA
The DNA here is from genome assembly GCA_964544245.1 of uncultured Christensenella sp. Taxonomy (GTDB): domain Bacteria; phylum Bacillota; class Clostridia; order Christensenellales; family Aristaeellaceae; genus UBA6115. The sequence goes on along the minus strand of CAZJCB010000281.1, from coordinate 1,933 downwards.
TCTGACACTCCACTCCCCGGCTCCAGGCAGGGTTATGGGCTGACCGTCTGCCTGCTTTGGAACCGGATGCTCATTCACCGCAAGACCATCCGCGCGCTGGGCGACCCACAGAGGGTGCGGCTGCTCATCAACCCGGACACCCGGCATTTCTGTGTCCAGGGCTGTGACAAGAAAGAACCCTGTTCCTTTGCCGTACCACGGGAAATGGCGCCTGTGTATGACCCCTTCTATATCCACAGCAAGTTCCTGCTGGGCAAGCTATATGCGATGATGTCCTGGAACCCCGGCCACTCCTACCGGGTCTTTGGGAAGATCAACACCAGCACCCAGGTAATGGATTTTGACCTGAACCGTTTTGTGCTGGTGCACGGGGATGAGCACTTGGAGAACGATGATTTGCCGGAGGAATTCCTGCAGGAATATGAAGAAAAGGCGCAACAAGCGCCTGCGGCATTGCCCAAAGCAGAGGCGATGCCGGAACAACCCTCACCGCCTGCACTGGATGACGCTCAGGGGCTGGCGATGCCGGCAGCAGTTTCCAATCCTCCCCCACGCTTTGTCAGCCACCTGTTTGACAGCGTTCGGCTGCCGGGAGGAATAGACAGGAAATGATTGAACAGAGTTTGCTTGATTACTTCACCACGCATCACTTCCCGCGTGAAGAGGTGCTGAACCGCCTTCCATTCTCTGTTTCCATTGATGAGTTCTGGCCGCGGCTCGTTCAGCTTCGCAGGTCCCGGTCATCCAGCCTGCCTTTGACAGGAACGAACAGGCAGGGGCTATGGTTTGTGATGACCGACAGCATGGTGGCCTCGGGTGACCGGATATCCAGCATGGCCCGCCGGGATATTGACCGTATTGATCCCGGCGAGGATGTGATAACGGAGGGGTTAATAGACGAGGCATTCTTTTCCAGCTATTTGGAAGGCGCCTCTGTTTCCAGGCTGGAGTGCAGGCGCTTTCTCAAAAGCGGAGAGGATCCTTCCGGCGTAGGTGAACTCCTTGCGCAAAACAACCTGAGCGCTATTCGTCATATGGCTGAGCACCGCTATGAGCCGTATTCAAGCCATACGCTGCTCACGTGGGCTCGCCTGCTCACCAACCTCATGAACGGGGAAGTTGAGGATTACCGCCAATCAAACACACACGCCATACCCGGCAGAGCGCTGACACCCCAGCCCGTGCCCCCGGCCGCGGACATCCCGGGAATGGTTGACAGCCTCTGCCTGTTCCTCAACGACCACGAAATGCACCCGCTGCTGAAGGCAGCCATCGCGCAAGCCTACATCCTGATGGTACGGCCCTTTGACGAGGGAAACGAGCGGCTCGCCCGCCTGCTCTCCTACAGTATCCTGCTGCGAAAGGGTTATTCCTTCTTTCGGCAGTTTGCTTTATCAGGCATGATCGCCCAGGACGGCATGCTGTATTACAAGGCGATGGAAACCCTTCAGGATGTCCGGTGTGAAGGCGATTTGACTTGTTTTCTTGAATACTACCTGGGTGTGCTGTCCCGAAGTGTAACCGGTTTTGAAGCGTATCTCGCCCAGCAAAGCCGGGAGGCAGAAAAGGGAAAAGAAGCATCAGCAGCAGGCGTAGTCCCTTCCGCAGCGCTCACTGCGCCTGAAAATCGTGAAGAGAGGCTTAAACCCGCAGAACCGAAAGTGCATCAGCCTAGCCCTATATTAACCAAAGAGGATGAGGAAAGAAACCGTCTGCTGGATGAATGCAGTACCCCGGAGATGTTGGTATCCCGACTCATCAAGCTGCAGTCTGTTTCCCTGAAGATTTTTGAAACAAAGCCATACTTTGATAAGCTTGGCTTGAAAAACAAGGAGGTGCTAAAGGTAATTCAGCGTCTCAACACCACTACTTCCAAGCAAATCCTGGCAGTAAACAGCTTCTTTCATTCCAACATGTCAAGAAAATATACTTG
>CAZJCB010000280.1:0-3018 GCA_964544245.1 uncultured Christensenella sp. | reverse complement strand
ACATCTCCTGGTCGACGCCTGCCAAAGCCGCCAGGAAGATGATGGATCCCCAGCCGACGCTCTTCCATACGTTGGTAGCCACCAGCACCCACCGGAAAGTCGAGGGCTCGCCCATGAAATAATAGGGAGTCTGGCCAAAAGCTCTTGCAATGGCCGCGAAGGGGCCGACGGAGGGAGAGAGCAGCTGGATGAAAAGGCCAGACAATGTGATCCAGGAGATAAAATGAGGCAGGTAGGAAAAGGTCTGGACGATCTTCTTGTAGCGCGTATTGACGATTTCGTTGAGCATGAGGGCCAGGAGGATTTGGGCGGGGAAACTGACCACAAGGTTCAAAAAGCCCAGGATCATCGTGTTCTTCAGCGCGACAGAAAAATTCGGCATCCTGAAGACCTGGGAGAAAACCTCCAAACCGGTCCAGGGGCTGTTCCAGATACCCGAGTTGATGCGGAAGTTCTTGAATGCGATCTGGAGGCCGTAGATGGGGATGTACTTGAAGATGATGAGCATGGCGAGGCTGGGCAGGAACAGCAGGGTCAGATAGCGGTGCTTCCAGTAAGGCTTTAAAAGCCTGCCCACCGCGTTCCCGCCGGGCCGGGGCAGCGACTTGTTCATAACCGTCACGTTTCCACCTTCATTCGATCTTTATGGTGCCGGGGGCGGCATAGGCGTTGTCCTGACGCTGAGGACCCGGTCTACAGGCGTATAGTCGGTCAGGTAGAGGGTGAAGTGCCCGGGGCTCTGGGGATAGGCGCCATCGCTCCTGGCCAGCTGGTTGTGACGCCCGAAAACGGGCGAGAGGGTGATGGTATCACCCGAGGGATTGCGCACCTCCACCGCTCCCCTGAGCAGCGTCAGACACTCCCCTGCCTTGCCGGTCATGATGAAGCCGTCTGAGCGGACCTGGCAGTCAGGCGGGAAGCCGAGCTCGACCCTCAGGGGCAACCGATCCACACCTTCCGTCCTGACAGCAACATCAACCCCGTTTTCCAGCACGCTGACGCTGACAACGGTATCAAGCGGCATCCCCAGGACCTTTTTGCGCGTATTGGGGCTGTCCATTTCCCACCAGTCGCTGGAGGCCGGCCTGTCCGGCCAGTAGGGCAGATAATACCAGCTTTCGGCGCGCGCGCTCAGACGGTATCCGCCCTGCACGGGCTCAAGCGAGTCGGGCAGGAAGTTGCGCCTGTCACAGAGATTGGCGTAGATCACCATATACATCGTGAGGGAGCCGCTCTGGAAATACAGGAAGTTCGGTTTTTCCTGCATGAGGGTGCAGGAGAAGTGTCCGTTTCTGATGCGGGCGATCCTGGACGCCCTGAACAGCCTGTCGTACCTGAAAAAAGGCGGATCAAAGGGCGTATCAGCGCCATAGCCGTCCATTTCAGGCTCTAGCAGCAGCCATTCCACGCCGCCCGGGCAGATACCCCTGCCCGCTGCGGACCGCCAGATCCATTCCGCCATCGCGCCCAGGGCGGGGTCTTTGAGGAAGTAACCGATCATCAGGAACAGCTCGTAATAGCTTTCCGTATACACCTTGCGGCCATAATCCTGACGGGTTGAGTTGTTGGTGAAGACAGATCCGTCAGGATCAATATACGCATACATCATCTTAAGATTCCGCCTCGCGGCCTGCAGGTAGTTTTCATCGCCCGTGGCCAGATAAAGCCGGATCATTTGGTCGTCGTTGACCTGGTTGTAGTTGCCAGCGGAACGTTCCGCGAATTCCCCGTCCCCGTTGATGTCCAGGCCCTCGCTCAGGAAGTGCCCGGCGCGTTCCACAAGCTCATCACGGCCTGTGATTTTCGCACAATGCAAAAGGCAGGAAGCGATGGCCCAGCGGTGGTTAGGCGTATGGAACCCGCCGCCCGCGATGCCGCCGGCGGAGGAATCGATCAATTCGAAGAGCGGTTCCCTCAGCCAGGCGGTCTGGGGAGTCTCTCGTTTCTCAAACACCCACCAGGCGTTGAGTACCGCGTTAATCATGAAAGCTGTATCGGGGGGCGAGGCGAAATTGCAGCCGGACAAATCAAAGCAGCCGTCCGGGCGCTGGTGCCGCCGCATGAAGGCGAAGGTGTTCTTGATGGTTTCCCTGAGCGACTCTGACAGATGGTGGCCGCTTTCAACGCAGACGTAGCCCAGAATCAGCTTGCTGAGCGCGAATCCTGACATTCGCGGCTCCACGTGGAAATTGGGCAGCAGGAAGCCACCAAAGCGGTCATTGTCCAAATCTCTTATCTGCCTGGCTGCCAGTTGCCGGATCTCTTCATCAAGGTGGGCGACCATGTCCTTGATATGCATATAACATAAACTCCCTTAGCGTTGAACCATGGGTGTTAATCTTACTCCGGTGAATGAATGGATATTAGCATCAGGGCAGACCGGTGTCAAGTTCGACGCCCCAATGATAATGATGCTGAACAAGAAGATTTTCCAATAACAGGCTTAAGTGTTTTACGATGAACGGGCAGGATACACGGGCAAAAAGGGCAAAAACCCCTCCGAACGTCAAAAAAGCAAGGCATATCAAGGGAAAACGGGCAAAAACAAAAGGGGCAGAAACCCGGCACGGCCCGGGCAAGAACCCCGGGAAGGGGGCAGAAACCATTTGGAGCATGTTCGGGCTTATCCGTCCACTTTTCTTCATGTTCCGACAGGATGACCCGTACTCGTTTTTCGAAAATACGACACCCTGTTGACATCCGTTCACAGCGGGTGTATACCCGGATTGAAAGCGTTAAACTCATCACGATCCAGCCAACTTTTTCAGGCATAAATCAGAAATCCCCTGGAAAAACGCCTCAAATCCCTTCCTTCACCGACCGATCCTGTCCCCAGTCTTCCCACCGTGTTCTGCCGGGGAGGCGCCTCATGGACACCCTGCAATGGGAAACAAGCGTCCCGCTGTTCAAAAACCGCTTCATACTGCGCGGCCTTGCCCTCGCGTTCGGCCTTCCCCTGGCGGGCGTCGTCATTTTCCTCCTGATCTCTTCAGGGGGTTCTTTTGATGAGGCGAAATA
>CAZJCB010000279.1:0-3038 GCA_964544245.1 uncultured Christensenella sp. | reverse complement strand
ATGGCGCCATAGGCCATGATCTGGTTCCATTTGGTTCCGTACTTGTCCATGAACTTATAGATATTCGCCGTCAGAGGCCGCATGGCTGTCTTGACGTTGAAGGTCATGGAATACAGCAGGTCATTCCAGCCATGCAGGAAGCAGAAAACCATGCAGGTCACAAGCCCAACACGGGCAATGGGCAGCATGATGCGCGTAAAGGACGTGAACGCGTTGCACCCGTCAATGCATGCCGCCTCGTCCAGGGATTTGGGCAAACTGAGGAAGAAGGGGCGCATGATGACCACGATGAATGGAATGGAACCGGTGGCAATGGCCATGACCGGCGCAGGGAAGCTGTTGAGCAAACCGGCTTTTGTAAACATCAGGTACAGGGGTGTCAGCAGCAGGGAACCCGGCATCATTTGGGTGACAAGGAAAACCAGGATAATGATACGTTTGCCGGGGGTATTGAAACGTGCCAGGCCATAGGCAGCCGTGCAGCCCAGTATGGTTGACAGAACCATGTTTGAGGCGGCGATGACAAAGCTGTTGCGCAGGGAAAACAGGAAATCATTGTCACTCAGCTGCGTGATCCAGGGCGTTAAGGAGAAGTTGCGGGGCAGGAAAGAGATGTTCTTGTCGAATATCTCAACATCCGTCTTGAATGATGAGATAAGGATCCAGTAAAGGGGAAAAAGAAATACCAGGGCGATGAGGAATGCGATGACATCCATGCCAAGCTTTTTAATAGTCGTGCGGCTGCTTTCAACCCTCAGTTTTTTGTCAATCTTGTCCATCATCTTACATCGCCTCATCTTTCTGGATCAGCCTGAGGTAGAAGACGCCCACTGTCATCAGGCAGATGAACAGCAGAATCGCGCTGGCGGAGCCAACAGAAAAGTTGAACAGGGTGAAACTCTGCCTGTAACTGTAAGTGGACACTACCTCAGTCGCGTTGAGCGGTCCTCCCTTTGTCATCATAAAGATCAGATCGAAGACCTTAAAGGTATAGATGAAGCCGAGCATCAACACGGATAGGATGGACGCCTTCAGCATTGGAACGGTGATAAGGAAGAACTTCTGGAGCACGTTGCAGCCGTCAATCGCCGCGCTTTCGTAAATGTCCGCCGGAATATTGCTCATGCCGGTCGTCAGCAGGAGCATGTTGAAGGGGATGCCGATCCAGCAGTTGGTGATGATAACCGCCCACATCGTTAGACTCGGGTCAATCAGCCAGCCCGGCGGACTGCCGGAGATCAGGCCGAAGACCTTCAGCAGTTCGTTGATGACTCCGCCTTCCGTCAGGAACATATACTTGAACAGCAGGCCTGTCACGGAAATAGGCATCATCCAGGCGACAAGCATCATTCCGCGTACCGGCTTACCCAAGTGGAATTTACCGCTGAAGAATACTGCCAGGACAAAACCGATGGAAAACTGAACCGCGATGCAGGCCAGCGTGAAATAGAGCGTCTGCATGAAAGCTTGCTGGAATTCCTTATCGCGAAGGATGTTGAGATAGTTGTCAAACCCAATGAAAACTGCCGCGTTGTTCTTGAAGTTCATGACCGTCATGTTTCGGAATGAGAGAATGAAATTATAAACCAGGGGGTAAACCATTAAAACCAGCATATACAGGATGGCGGGCAACACAAACACCAGCCCTGTCAGTTGGTTTCGTCTGCTCATCAGGAATTTTTGCATCCGGCATCCTCCTACAGAAAAGTCCGGGACGCCCCTGCGAACGTCCCGGACAGTCGGTCAGTTACTTGCCAAGAATCGCCTTGACCGTTGCGGCAGCGTCATTCAGCGCTGTTTGGGCATCTTTAACGCCCAGGAATACCTCGTGTTCAGCCACTGAGATGGCGGTAGAGATTTCAGGCCAGCGCGGATGCGGGCCGCGGGGCATGGCATACTGCATGTTCTCTGCGAATACGCTGAAGATTGGGTCAACGACCCAGATGTCTTTTGAAGCGGTCGAATCCGCCCTGGGGGAGAATTTGCCGCCGGCTTCGCAGAAGTTCGCGGAAACTTCCTTGCTCATCAGGTAGGTAAGGAATTCAAAGGCAGCGTCAACGTCTTTGCAGGCTGTGGTGATGCCGAAGTTCTCGCCGCCCAGCACGGACGCGTGCACACCGTTATCAGCACGCGGAACCAGCGCTACCGCCCAGTTCTTGTTGGGGGCAAGTTCCTTGATCGACGCGACGTTCCACGGGCCATTCACCTGCATCGCGACGTTGCCGGAGATAAACTGGTTGTTGCAGTCGCCCTGGGTAAAGTTGACGATGTCTTTGGGCATGGATCCATCAAGGATCAGGTCGTTGAGGAAGGTCAGCGCCTCGACGCAGCCTTTGCCGTTGAGCTCTTCCAGCTTGCCGCCGGCAGAGATGAACCAAGGCATGAACTGGAAGGTGCCTTCTTCGTTCTTTACGGCGGAAATCGCCAAGCCATAGCGCCCGACGGTCGGGTCGGTCAAAGCCTTGGCCACTTCACGCAGCTCGCTCCAGGTCACGGGCACTTTCTGTCCCGCGGCTTCCATCATGTCAACGTCATAGAACAGGGCCAAGCAGTTGCTGTTGTGGGGCAGGCCGTAAATACGCCCGTCCTGTGTGCAGCTGTTGAGCGGGCCGGGGAAGAACTGATCCAGCTGGCCCCAAGCATTAAGCTTGTCGGTGATGTCGGCAAAGACGCCCATCTGGATATAGGACGCCATATCGGGGTTGTCGACCATGCCGATGTCGGGCAGTTCGCCGGACATCGCGCCCATCTGGTATTGGCGAAGGAGGTCCTCGCGGGCGACGAACTCATACGTGATGTGGACGCGGTCCTGCATGGCATTGAAATTGTCGATATCCTTTTGGAAGATGGAACCATCTGAATACTCATAGTCCGTATTGAAGTAGTGCCAGAGGGAGAGTTCCACTTTGCCTTGGGCAAACGCGCCAAAGGAGGTCACCGAGAGCAGCAGGGCCAGGATCAGGAACAATGCAGCCAGTTTTTTCATATAGTCTCCTCCATTCTCCTATTTATGTATAATTGCTTATACATCAATCGCC
>CAZJCB010000278.1:0-3048 GCA_964544245.1 uncultured Christensenella sp. | reverse complement strand
TCTTGCACTTGACAGACCTGAATATAGAACTATCTTTTGCCATATTAGGGTTCTGATAAAATGTTCAGGCAGAAGGCTCTCATCACATGGAAGTGTTTTTTATCAATAGTGTTAAGTTTATGGTTAAAGGAACAACACATGTTTTCTGAGCACCAAGCGTATTTTCCTCCTGCCCGTGGAAACCTCACGTTCTTTCTGTGTCGAGTTGCCTTTCTAATGATCATGGTTCTGAGTCTGGCTCGGGGCGACGCCGCGTCAGGCCAACTGATTGCCCGAGGGACGCAGCCAGCCGTGACGTCGGGCACGTCTCTTGCGAGTCAGGGCAGCGATTTTCAACACAGCACTGGTTCCGCAACCACCCGTTCGGGGAATTCCTACCCATATAAGCTCTCTGCCGGCTGGAACCTGATCAGTATCAATTTGAATCTTGACGAGGAATCACAGGATCTGCTGCTGAGTAAAGGAGCTATGACCCTTGATGCAGGCAGGAATGCTAATGTTCTCAACGGGAGCCTTGCCGCATCTCAGGCATGTTGGATCTATTGCCAGGAAGAAGATGAATTCACCGTTTCCGGTACTGCCTTGGAGGAATTTGACTTTGCGGCCAGCCTGAAGTCGGGCTGGAATTTTGTAGGCCCGCTGTACTACCGCAGCCTGTGGAACACCGGCGCCATCGCCTGGGGTTGGAATGGTCATAGCTTTTATCCTACGGAGATCTTGCTTGCCGGACACGGTTATTACTTGTACTGGCCGGGCGGTCATGTTGCGCCAGCCGAGGATACCTACCTGATTATTGACTTGTCCGCAGGACCGGCGGCATCCAGCTACCCGGTCAGCTACCGATCCACCCCGCCGGCGTATGGCTGGACAGACGAGTACAAGACAACCAAACTGGTGCTGCGCCGTATTCCGGCGGGAACTTTTGTGATGGGATCACCGGAGAATGAGTTGGGGCGTTGGAACGACGAAACCCAGCATCAAGTGACCCTCACCAAAGACTTCTATATTGGTGTCTTCGAGATAACCCAAAAACAATGGGAGAGAGTGATAGGTAACTGGCCGAGCAGTTTTGAAAACCCGACCTACCGCGACAGCCGTCCTGTAGAAGGGGTGAGTTACGATGACATTCGCGGCTCTGTCGCCGGTGCGGGTTGGCCAACCAATAACGCTGTGGACGCAGGCTCCTTTTTGGAACGTTTACGAGCCAAAACCGGCTTGGCATTTGACCTTCCGACCGAGGCGCAATGGGAATATGCCTGCCGAGCCGGCACCACGACCGCATTGAACTCAGGGAAAAATTTGACCAGTACGGGACGTTGCCCCAACATGGATGAAGTCGGACGGAATAATTATAATCGCATTATCGAGGGGCCAGTATACTTCTGCACGACTGCGGATGCCACCGCTAAGGTCGGCAGTTATCTACCCAATCACTGGAGCTTGTATGATATGCATGGCAACGTATGGGAATGGTGCATAGATCGATGGCAGTCAGAACTTGGGAGTTCAGCCCAGACTGATCCCATAGGAGCTGCCAGTGGTTCCTACCGCTCGTGCAGGAGCTGCAGCTATCACACGTATTCAAGGTTCTTCCGTTCGGCGAGCCGCTTCAATTCCTGGCCATCGTCCCGATTAAGCACCATAGGCTTCCGCCTCGCTTTGCATTGATAAGAGACGGGCATTATGGACAGCCAAAACGGAAAAGTTCAGGAATAAAAAATGAAAAATATCCGAATTAATCTTTTTTGCTCCACGGGATTGATGCCTCTGTGTATTGCTGTTGGCACTGTCCATGCTGAATCTTTAATGGTAGAATCCGACGTGGCAACTTCCGCCCAGTCAATCACTGCTTCCGCCACAAAAGAAGAACGCCTTGAGCATGTCGGAAAATTGATGGCCCAATATGCTCAAGTGGAAAGCATTTTGTTGCAGAATCTACATAATTCTTGCTCGCGTGATATAAGCGACAATACATATTATTCTCCTTTACATGCCGTTATTCTCGCGGTCAGCGCTTGGCGCATCAGCCGTGCCGACACCGCGCTTATTGAGGTGATAGACTACGCGCTTGATCCGGCTTCCCTGCCAGATGGCTTATCGGTCTTGGGTGATTATTTCTATCCTGCTATTCGCCCACTCGTGGAGCTTAGAGTGGATGTCAGAAAGGTCATCGAAGCCATTGCCCAAGCTGATAATGAAAAACGTATAAGTCTTCTGAGCTGGGTATTGACAGAGCGGCTTGAGAGCGATTTGAACAAAGCAGCGGAACATCTTAAGGCTGAAATAGAAAGGGGCGAAGATCCAACGGAAAAGAAAAACTTATCGCTGGCCATTGAACGAATAGGGCAAGCCAAGCATTCATCTGATCTTGTCCCCCCGGTCTACATTGATGAAGTGACAAGCATGAATAGTCTCAATCACATTCAACGGACCGGAAAATTGTGGGGGATATGTGAGGTGGCGATAAGTGATGCAGCAGGAACGGTCACTCTGGTAGATGCCAGGTATGCCGGATACGGGCATGGACTTGCCATGTATGATTGCGAGAACAAACGCTCTTCGCAAGTCACCCTCAAGGTAAATCAGCATTGCCGGCTTTCAGATGGTCACCATGCCTCCATGAAATATGAGATTATATCAATCAAAGGCGATATGGTTGAAGTTGCAGTCACGGAACGATTCGATGCGCGGAGTTTCGGAAAGGAAGTAACCGAGAAGACAGGAACCATTTCGGTGAAATCCTATAAGGACATGGACACGAACCCTGACTCCACTGGCTCAAAATAATACTGAAAAGAATGCTGAACAATACCATAAATCCGGAAGCTAACAGGTTGGGAGTTTTCCAGGTCAAGGTTTGAGCTGTTTCTGTAAGGCTGGCATCGTAGACTATATCATAAATCCTAAAGCCCAGGAAAATGATCAACCCCTGGCTCCAGGATGATGACGGTGAAGTCACCGCATTCTCCCGGCTGGGCGGTCTTATGAAGTCCTATCGCAGGGTAAAAAGGGCAGCGTAGGTTTTATGTTATAGTCCTATGAGAATAT
>CAZJCB010000277.1:0-3056 GCA_964544245.1 uncultured Christensenella sp. | reverse complement strand
CTGCCGCACGCTGCTGTTTGACGTCAACCGCCGCGCCTGGTCCGAGGAACTGCTGGGCGCCAGCGGTTTTAGGGAAGATCAGCTGCCTGAGGTGATGCCGGCCGGGAGCGCCGCCGGCAGGCTCAGGCCGGACGTCGCGCAGCGGCTGGGGCTGCCGGGGGAGACTCTCGCAGTCATCGGCGCGCACGACCAGGTAGTCAACGCATTGGCCTGCGGCGTGACGGAGCCGGGCGACGCGGCGGACGTATCGGGGACCACGGAGAGCATCGCCCCGCTGTTCCGGGACATCCCCGAAGGCTTCGGCTTCCAGCGCTGCAACTACGCCTGCGTGCCCTACCTGGACACCGGCGCTTACGTGACCTACGCCTACAACATCTCCGGCGGCGCAGTCGTGCGCTGGTTCAGGGACAGCTTTGCCGCGCACCTGGGACCACAGGCCAAAACCGAAGGGCTCAGCGTGTACGAGCTGCTCAACCGCGCGGCGCCGGGGGAGCCGGGCAGCCTGCTCTTCCTGCCCTACCTGCAGGGCATGGGCGGCACGCCGGTGATGATGCCCCGGGCGCGCGGCATGGTGTACGGGCTGTCCATGGAGACCGGGCTTCCGGACGTCTACCGGGCCATCCTGGAAGGGCTGACCTTTGAGATGGCCTGCAACCTGGAGAGCCTGGCGGGCTTTGGCGTCAGCCCCTCCCGCCTGTTCGCCTGCGGGGGCGGCGCGCGCTCGGCGCTGTGGCTGTCCGTCAAGGCCGACGTCTGGAACCGGGACATCATCCCCGTCAGGACGGAGGAGACCGGCGCGCTGGGCAGCGCCATCCTGGGATTTTCCGCGGTCAGCGGGGAAAAGGACCTCTGCGCGCTGGCGAAGCGCTTTGTCCGATATGGCGAGCCTGTCCGCCCGGATCCGCGCCGCGCCGGCATCTACGCGGAGAAAATGGAGAAGTACAGGCGCCTGCGCGGTTTTGTCATGGAAGAAACATCAAGGGAAGAGGGAAAAAGGACATGAATACAAGAGACATTGTTCGCAGCGCGTTTGAGAAAGGCCTGGTGATCCCGGCCTTCAACATCCCGCACCTGCCCATGCTGGAGCCGGTCGCCCAGGCGGTAGCGGACGAGAACGCGGTGGCGATGATCCAGGTGGCCCGGCTGGAATGGGAAAAGTTCGAGTCCGAAAGCCTGGAAAGGGTCGCGCAGGAATACGCGAAGTTTGATAAGCCGGGCCATACCCTGCTGCACCTGGACCACGTGCCGGTGATCGACGAGGACCAAAAGGAGGTGGACTACCTTGCGATCCTGCGCCGCGCCATCGCGGCGGGCTACGGCTCGCTGATGGTGGACGCCTCCAGGCTGCCGCTGGGGGGCAACATCCAGGCCACGCGGGAGGCGGCGGCGCTCGCGCACGCGGCGGGGCTACCCATTGAGGCGGAACTGGGGGCCGTCATGGGCCACGAGACCAGCCAGCAGGCGATCCCCTACGAGGAGATCTTCCTGAGGAAGATGGGCTTCACCGACCTGGAGGAGGCGCGGCGTTTCGTGCGGGAGACCGGCTGCGACTGGCTGAGCGTCGCGGTGGGCAGCGTGCACGGGGCGATCGCCGAGGGGATGCTGGACAGGAAGAAGCCCGCCGCCAGGCTGGACGTCGGGCACATCAGGGCGCTGCGCGAGGCGGCGGGTATCCCCCTGGTGCTGCACGGCGGCTCTGGCATCCAGCAGGAATACATCACCCAGGGCATCAAGGCCGGCATCGCGAAGATCAACGTCGGCACGGAGATCAGGCAGCCCTACGAGCGCGCCATCGCGCAGGGCCTGGGGGTGCCCAAAGCCCGGGAGGCGGTCTACCTGCGCACCCGCGAACTGCTCCGGGATTTCCTGGGGGTCAGGGACAGCGCAAAACTTCTTCTGTCCGGAGCGTAAACCGTTTCCGGCGGCGCATTGACATACCGGCGCCGCGGCGTTAGAATCCGACATGTGACAACCAAATCCCAATCCGGGGAATCATACGGCCGGTTTTTCCGGCCGGTGAAATAAATCCATCAAGGAGGAAACCCAAACCTATGAAAAAACTCCTGTCCCTTGCGCTTGCCCTCGTGATGCTGCTGGGCCTGTCTCTGGCCATGGCCGAGACCGCGCTGCCCGAGGAGCTGGACATCCGCGCCCTGATCTGGAAATACGACGACACCTACGGCTCCACCGTCCGCGTGGCGATGGATAAATGGATGAAATCCTATGCCGAGGAAATGGGCGTCAAGATCAATTTCCAGATGTATGACGCCGCGGACGACATGGCCAAGCAGATCGAGCAGGCCCAAATCCTGGTTGGCGAAAAGCCGGACTTCGTCATCATCAACCTGGCGGAGGTCACCAACGGCCAGGTCCTGGTGGACATGTTCCAGGCCGCGGAAATCCCCTTCCTTTTCTACAACAAGCAGCCGGCCGAGGAAACCACCCAGACCGTCCTGGTCGACACCGGCACCATCTTTATCGGTACCCTGGCCCGCCAGGCCGGCGACATGCAGGGCGAGATCCTGGCCGACCTGTACAAGGCGGACCCCGCCATTGACCTCAACGGCGACGGCGTGCTGCAGTACGTCATGCTGATGGGCGAGCCCTCCAACCCCGAAGCCATCGCGCGCTCCCAGTACTCGGTGGAGACTGCGATCGCCAACGGCCTGAAACTCGAGCAGATCGGCGAGACCCTCGTCTGCAACTGGGACCAGGCGCAGGCGCAGGACGCCATCAACGCGGTCTGGGCCGCCAATCCTGACGGCAAGATCGAGGTCATCTTCGCCAACAACGACATGATGGGCCTGGGCGCCGTCGCGGCGCTGAACGGCTACAACTGGAACACCGGCAAGGAAGGCGATCCCAAGGTCGTCATCATCGGCGTGGACGCAGTCGACTCCGCCATGGAATCCATCAAGGCCGGCGGCATGACCGCGACGGTCCAGCAGGACGGCGACGCCATGGGCAAGGCCAACGTCCGCATCGCCATCAACGGCGCCCTGGGGCGCGAGTGGCTGGACGGGACGGAGTACCAGTACACGGACGATCCCTATCAC
>CAZJCB010000276.1:0-3059 GCA_964544245.1 uncultured Christensenella sp. | reverse complement strand
CCTGCAGGCCGCCGATGATGACCACGTCGCAGCCTTCCAGCTGGGCGACCTGGGAGGTCATTTCGTCCGCCACCTGGGTGTTGACCTTGACGTAGACCATTTCGGGGCGCTTGTCTTCGGGCACCAGGCCGTACTGCAGGGCGGCGCCGTCATAGATCTGGGTGCCGGAGTCGTCTGCGGAGTAGATCAGGCCGACCTTCTTGACTTCGCTCACGCCGCTGCCTTCGATGGCGGGCATGTTCACGGCGCGCAGCAGCATGATGCGGCCTTCGGTGATGTAGATGGGCTGCACCGGGAAGGTGAAGCGCTCATTGCCCTCGGCGGGCAGGTTGTACTGCAGGGCGGAGCCGGTGCCCCAGTAGACGGAGGGTACGCCGGATTCGACGATGTAGTTCTGGGAGGAGGCGATGTTCCAGGTGCCCAGGTTGCCCACCATCGCGAACACCTGGTCATCTTCGATCAGTTTCTGGATGTAGATGAAGCCCTGGGCGCCGTCGGTGCCGTCGTCATAGGCGGTGTGGTCCAGGTAGTAGCCCAGGCCGTCGGCGCCCTTGCTGACGCCGCCCCAGACTTCGTTGATGTACTTGACGAACAGCTTGTAGAACTGGCTGTAGGGGATGCCCACGCTGGCGACCGCGCCGGTTTCGCACATGACGGAACCGATCTTGACGGTGCCCTTGTACGAGACGCCATCCTTCTCAAAGGGTTTGGTGTCCACGCCGGTCTCCGCCAGGGCGCCGAAGGCCGCCATGGACAGGATCAGGGCGAGGACCAGGGCCAGGGATAAGATCTTCTTCATGTCTTTCTCCTTGAGGTTTTCCCTCGATTTATTTATCAAACACGGGGTCCGCCCGTGCTCAATATCGCTTGGTTCAGGCTTTCTGGCCGCCGAGATAGGCTTCGACCAGGTTTTCGTCGTGGATGAGCTCGCTCGCCGGGCCCTGCATGGACACCCTGCCCAGTTCCAGCACGTAGGCGTAGTCAGCGATCTTGAGCGTCTGGAAAGCGTTTTGCTCCACGATGAGGATGGTGTTCCCCGCTTCCTTCAGTTTCCGGATGATGCGGAAGATGTCCCGGATGATCAGCGGCGCCAGGCCCAGGGAGGGCTCGTCCAGCAGGAGCACGTGGGGCCTGGCCATAAGCGCCCGGCCGATCGCCAGCATCTGCTGCTCGCCGCCGGAGAGGGTGTTGGCCTGCTGCCTTCTCCGTTCTTTCAGGATGGGGAAGAGGCTGTAGACGGTCTCAAACCCTTTCTGCACCAGCTCACGCTTCCGGGCGCCTTCGCCCTGTGCCCGCTCGCCTTTCAGGGCGTAGGTGCCCACCATCAGGTTCTCCTCCGTCGTCAGGCCCTGCAGGATGAGCCGGCCCTCGGGGGACTGGATGACGCCCAGTTCGGCGATTTTGTAGGGGTACAGCCCTGTGATGTCCCTGCCACCGGCCAGTGTGACGCTGCCGCTCCTGGGCCTGACCAGGCCCGATATGGTCTTCAGCAGGGTGGACTTGCCAGCGCCGTTGGCGCCCAGGATGGCCACGATGCTGCCCTGGCCCACCGAAAGGCTGACGTCCCTGAGCGCCTGGATGGCGCCGTAGCTGACCGACAGGTTTTTGATGTCCAGCATGTTCGCCATCACACGGCCTCCAGTTCATGCTCGTCGTTGGTGCCCAGGTAGGCTTCCTGTACGGCCCGGTCGTTCTGGATCTCCTGGGGCACGCCGTAGGCGAGTTTCCGGCCGAAGGAGATGGCGCAGATGTGGTCGCAGATGTCCATGATGAGCCCTATGTTGTGCTCCACGACGAAGATGGTCGCCTTGTACTCCTCGCGGATGCGCCGGATGAGGCGGGTGAGCTCGACGGTTTCCTGGTCGTTCAGCCCGGCCGCGGGCTCGTCCAGGATGATCAGGCTGGCGCCGGCCATCAGGGTCCTGGCCAGTTCGATGCGCTTGAGGATGCCGTAGGGCTGCCCCAGGGGCGGCACGTCCTTGAGGGGGGTCAGCCCGCAGTAATCCAGCACCTTCATCGCGCGGCCGCGCAGGACCATTTCCTCCTGCCTGACCTTGCGGGTAAAGAACATCTGCTGGAAGATGGAAGTGCGGAACTGCGGGTGCGCCGCGATGAGCAGGTTTTCCAGGATGCTCAGTTCCCAGATGACCTCCACGTTCTGGAAGGTGCGGACGATGCCCTGGCTGATGACGTCGTGCACCTTGTAGTCGTTGAGCCGGAGCACCTTGCCTTCCCGGCTGCGGTAGAGGATGTCGCCGCCGGTGGGCTTGTAGAACTGGGTGATGCAGTTGAACACCGTGGTCTTGCCGGCGCCGTTGGGGCCGATGAGGCCGAAAATTTCTCCCTGCTTCACGTCAAAGGACAGGTCTTCCACCGCCTTCAGGCCGCCGAAGGCCATGCTCAGGTGGTCCAGCCTCAGGCAGACGTCTTCCGGCAGGACGGGCTGGTTGCCCCTCCTGTCCTCTCTCAGGCCGGTTTTCAGCTTCCGGATCCGCTCCTCAGCCCTGTCGGCCAGCGCTTTCTGCTTTTGGGAGAATGCCGCCTTGCGCCGGCTGTCCGCTTCCCCGAGCTTTTTCTGTTCCCGCTCAAGCGCGGCGGCTTTATCCTTCATCCCTTTGTCGTATTCGGCCTTTGCCTGCCTGAGCGCTTCGCCCTTCAGGCGGGAGGCTTTCGCCTTCTCCAGGAGCTCCTTTTTCAGCGCCGCCTGCGCTCCCTGCTGTTCTTTCGCCAGCGCGTCCAGCTTCCCCTGCGCGGCAGCCGACAGCGCCTTCCCGGGCAGCAGCCTGCCCGACTTGTCCAGCAGTCCTTCCTGACGCCTGAGGTCCTGCCGCAGTCTGCGCCAGGCGAGGCGTTGTTTTTCCTGCAGCCTGGGCAGACGCAGGCGGAAGGTTTCCTCCGCGGCTCTCTCCGCGTCAAGCAGCGCCAGTTCCTGCCCGTACAGTTTTCTTTTCAGCCGGCTGTCCAGCGCCGCGAGTTTCTCAAGCCGCCTGTCGTCCAATTCCTTCGCTTTCAGGCCGACGGTCTCCCGGGCCATCTGCGCCTTCCACTCCAGGCGCTCG
>CAZJCB010000275.1:2659-3065 GCA_964544245.1 uncultured Christensenella sp. | reverse complement strand
AGCATTATCCGGGCATGCTGAAGGTGGGCTATACCGCGCGGGACGTAGAGAAACGGGTGGCCCAGCAGTACCCCACCAAATTGCCGGGCGGCGCTCCGTATGAGATCGTCTTCCAGGAAGGCGCGATGTATGAGGACGGCGGCGTGTTTTCCGACCACGACCTGCACCGGGTGCTGCGCAAAAGGGGCATCACCCACAGGGACGGGGAATGGTTCGCCTGCAGCCCGGAACAGGTGAAGGCCGCCTACCTGGCGTTGAAATACAAGCAGGGCAACGAGGAGAACCGGGACTGGGACTTCGTCATGCGCCCGGAACAGCGGGAGGCGGTGGAAAAGACCGCCCTCTACTACCGCTCCGCCCGGCAGGACTTCCCCGGGCAGGCGCCGAAATTCCTCTGGAACGCCAA
>CAZJCB010000275.1:0-2649 GCA_964544245.1 uncultured Christensenella sp. | reverse complement strand
AAGATGCGCTTCGGCAAGACCTTCGCCGCCTACCAACTGGCAAAGAAGCTGGGATACAAAAGGGTGCTGGTGATGACCTTCAAGCCCGCGGTGGAAAGCGCCTGGGCGGAGGACCTCCAGCGGCACCTGGATTTCGCGGGCTGGCAGTTCATCAGCCGGCCAAAGAACGGTCAGGGGCCCAGCATTGAGGAACTGTATGGGAAGGCGGACAAGGAGCGGCCCATCGTCTGCTTCGGCAGTTTCCAGGACTTCCTCGGGGTCAACAACCAGACCGGGGGCCTCAAGGCCCGCAACGAATGGGTGCACGCCACCAACTGGGACCTTGTCATCTTTGACGAGTACCATTTCGGCGCCTGGCGGGACAACGCCAAAAAGCTGTTCGCCGAAGAGGACGAGGACGCCTTTGACGCCCTGGACCTGGAGCAGTACAAGAAGGAGGAGGCCGACAACGCCTACAACGAGACCTTCCTGCCCATCACCACGGACCATTATCTCTTCCTGAGCGGGACGCCCTTCCGGGCCCTGAACACCGGAGAGTTCCTGGAGGAGCAGATCTACAGCTGGACCTATTCGAACGAGCAGCACGCCAAGGCCGCCTGGGGGGACGGCCCGGACAACCCCTACCGGGCCCTGCCCCGCATGGTGATGCTCACCTACCGCATGCCGGAGGAGCTGCGCCGGGTGGCGGAAAAAGGAGAGTTCAACGAGTTTGACCTGAACCTCTTCTTCAAGGCTGAAGGGCACGGGAAACACGCGCGGTTCATCTACCAGGACGAGGTGCAGAAGTGGCTCAGCCTGATCCGCGGCGCCTACCTGCCCGCCAGCCTGGACGACATGAAACTGGGCGGAAAGCCCGCCATGCCCTTCAGCGACGCCAGGCTGCTCAGCGTGCTCAACCACACTTTCTGGTTCCTGCCTGACGTGGCCAGCTGCGAGGCCATGGCCAACCTGATGCGGCAGAAGCAGAACGTGTTCTACCATGAGTACAAGATCAACGTCTGCGCGGGCTATTCCGCGGGCATCGGCCTGCAGGCCCTGGAACCGGTGCGCAAAAGCATGGAGGAGCCGCTGCACAGCAAGTCCATCACCCTGTCCTGCGGCAAGCTGACCACCGGCGTCACCGTCAAGCCCTGGACCGGCATCTTTATGCTGCGAAACCTGCAAAGCCCGGAAACCTACTTCCAGGCGGCCTTCCGGGTGCAGAGCCCCTGGGAGATATCCGCCGGGGACGGGATGAGCGAAATCATCAAGCAGAACTGCTACGTGTTCGACTTCGCCCTGGACCGCGCCCTGCGGCAGATCGCCGATTACGGCACCCGGCTGAATGTGAACGAACCCAACCGGGAAAAGGCCGTGGGCCAGTTCATGAGCTTCCTGCCGGTCCTGGCCTATGACGAGGGGGTCATGCGCTCCATTGACGCCGGGGAAGTGCTGGACATCGCCCTGCGGGGCACCAGCGCCACCATGCTGGCCAAGCGCTGGGAGAGCGCCCTGCTGGTCAACGTGGACAACGACACCTTGAAGAAAATCATCGCCAACCAGGCGGCCATGGACGCCATCATGCGCATCGAGGGCTTCCGCAGCCTGGGCGGCAGCATCTTTGAGACCATCATCAACAAGTCCGAAGCAGTGAAGAAGGCGAAGAAGGAAAAGGAAACCTTCACGCCCAAAGAAAGGACGGTGCTTACCCAGGAGGAGAAGGAATACAAATCCCTGCGCAAGCAGGTGCAGGAGAAGCTCATCAAGTTTGCCACCCGCATCCCCATCTTCATGTACCTGACGGACTACCGCGAATCCTCCCTGCAGGACGTGATCACCCAGCTGGAGCCGGGGCTGTTCAAGGCGGTGACCGGGCTGGAAGTGAAGGATTTCGAGCTGCTGGTCAGCCTGAACGTGTTCAACGCCGGCCTCATGGGGGACGCCATCTTCAAGTTCCGCCGCTATGAGGACAGCAGCCTCAACTACACCGGCATCAACCTGCATGAGGATGAGCGGGTAGGCGGCTGGGACAGCAGCATCACCCGGGCTGACTTTGACAGGATGTTCGCCCAGCAGCAGGCCAGCATGGCCGCCCTGGAGCGGGCGATGGAGGATCTGAAGAGCCTGCCAGCGGTTATTGACGTTGAAGAAGAAGACGAGGAAGAGGAAGCGCCTGCCGTGCCCACCGGAGGCAAAGGGCGGGCTAAAGGGAAGGTGTCCGGTCCCGCGGCGTCATATGCCGGGGCGCAAAGCCGGCCCTTGCCTCCGAATCCGGCGGAGCCCAAGCCGCTGCCGCCCAGATTGTGGTTTGATGCTCCTTCTTCCAGGCAGCAGGGACGCCCGCAGGTTCAGGCAACCCCGGCAAAAGACGCGGCGCGATATGCCTGGGTCAAGCCCGGGGTTCAGGTGGAGCACCGGAAATTCGGCCTTGGCCGCGTCATCCGGATGGAAGGCGACATGGTCGTCATCGCCTTCACCGGCGGCGTCAAGTTCATGGAGTTTCCAGGGGCGTTTGAGCGGGGCATCATGCGCAGGCCGGGGGAGGATTATCAAACCGCGGACGCTTGATGATGTGATGCTTTCGTCATCCCTTCGTGCAGACACGCCGGAGACCTGGCTTTTCCGGCCAAATAATCCGATTTTCTTAAAAACATGAGGTTTTTCAAGGCT
>CAZJCB010000274.1:0-3074 GCA_964544245.1 uncultured Christensenella sp. | reverse complement strand
CACCGCATCCTGTTCACCGGGGATGCGGTCAACGGCCATCTGTGGATGCAGCTGGCGGAGTCCCGTCCCATGAACGTGCTCAAGGAATCGCTTGAGAAACTGCGGCATACATACCGAACGGATTTTGACCACATCCTGACCGGGCACGGCAAAGGTTTGGAGGACGCGTCGATCGTCGATGAGCTGCTGGAAGGTGTCAACGGCCTGCTTCGGGGCGAATGCGAAAATGACCATCCGTATACATGGTTCGCGCAGATGGACATGGCCCACCCGTTTGGCAGGAACAATGAGCACCTCATCGCTTACAACCAGGTGCGCCTGGACATCGAGCGCGGGCTGAGAAAACCCTACCCTTCCATCCGTCATGTCGCCAGTAACCCTGGCATGGACGGGCTTGTGGACGTCCGGCTGGACATCGTCTACTCCAGGGCGTCGGGACAGGAGCTGAAGATGGCCCTCGTGACGCCCTGGGGTATCGGGGAAAAAGAGAAACCGCTGCCCCTCGTGGTGTTCGTACAGGGCAGCGGGTTTCAGCTCCCCAACATCGGCTATGAGTTGGCACAGATGGCTTACTATGCCAGGAACGGCATCGCCGTCGCGACTGTCACCCACCGCAACTGTCTGGAAAAGAATCCGTTCCCCGCCTATCTGCAGGACGTCAAGACGGCGATCCGTTTCCTCCGTCACAACCAGAAGGACTTCAACATCGACGGCACCAGGCTGGGCATCTTCGGCACCTCATCCGGGGGCAACACAGCGATGCTGGCAGGCCTGACCGCAGACGACCCGCGCTTTAAGACTGACGAGTATCCCGAAGAGTCCGACGCGGTGAGCCTGGTCGTGGAATGCTTCGGTCCCACGTACATGGAGCCGCTGCTGGAATACGTCGCCGCGGACCCCAAGCCTGAGGAGAACATATTCCATGCGCTGGCCGGCAAACAGGACCTGAAGAAACTGCTGCACGACATCAGCCCGGTGAATTATGTGGAGGACGGGAAGCCTTATCCGCCCTTCCTGCTCCTGCACGGCGACGGGGACACTGTCGTGCCTTACCATCAAATGCTGACCATGTTCCACCGGCTTTTTGACGCCGGCGTGGATGTGCAGGCTGTCTGTGTGGATGACGCGCCCCATGAAGGCAGCTTCTGGAGCTGGGAAGTACACGGCATCATCCTCGACTTCATCAGGGATAAACTGTAAAGGAGCATAGTTTGTGTGCAAGATGAAGTTGTCCTGATGTATTTGCCTGTCAGAAGGACCGGGGCTGGTTCGTTCCCGTTATTTCTGCGCAGGATTTAAAAACTTCCGGACAGGAAACGACCTTTGAGTGAGCCGACGATGACGCTCCCCCTATTCCTTGCCCTGTTCAGCGCTGCAGCCTGGAGTATTGTCTATGTCCTGGCTATTGCAATTGGCTTCAGGCAGAAAACCTGCGCATTTCCTTTCCCGGCGCTGGCGTTGAACTTGACCTGGGAGGCGTTGTACACTTTTCTGGGTTTCACACAGGGCCCCCAGGTTCTTGCCTGGATGGATCCTGTCATGCTCGCGCAGCCCTGGGTCGGAGCGCTCTGGCGCGTCCAGTCCTGGGTGAACCTCTTCTGGCTGGTGCTGGACGGCCTGATCCTTGTGACACACCTTCGCTTCGGCCGCCGGGGATATGATCCACCCGCCAGCCGGGCTCAGTTCGTCGCAGGTTCCCTGACAGCTCTCGCAGCAGCCCTCCTGCTGCAGGTCGCTTTTTTCCTGGTGTTTGGCAGCTTTGGCTGCGCCTATGCCGCATTTCTGCAGAACCTGGTGATGTCGCTGCTGTTCCTTGGGTTGCTGCGCACGCGCGGGTCTACAAGGGGGCAAAACATGGCCATTGCTTTGGGCAAATGCCTGGGCACGCTGGCTGCGGCACTGGGTTTCATCCTCGTCCTGGGGAACCGTCTGATCCTCGCATTGGGCGCCCTGTGCCTTGCCGCTGACATCTTGTATGTACATTTTCTCAACCGCGCGTTCAAGAAAAGCAAGTCACTACTATAAGCGGCGCCAGATGACCTGGCTCAATCCCGAAGTTTCATACCCATTTGCGCAAGGGATTCATTGACAACAGGCAGTGTCTTCGGCCCTATTCCATGTATCGACAGCAGTTCTTTTTTACTCAGCGATGACAGCTTGTCAAAATCATTGATGCCCGCATGCTCAAGTGCGTTTCTTGCCGGACGGGACAGCATGGCCAAGAAATCCTCATATCTCATGGTTTGCCCTCCTCCAATAAGCGGCCTGATAAACGCCGGTTCGCGCTGCGCTCATTAAGCAAAATACCCCATTGAAGTATAGATAAACCGTCATTTTTACATGTACCTCCGGCAGCGCCATATCACAGTTTGCGGGATGGGAGCGAAGCTTGCGGTGACGCGATCCCTCGCGTCCAGGCATTGATGAATAGAACGGATATCAAGCGGCATTTACCCGCCTTAACCGCCGGGCCGCGCCGGGCGTCCGGCGGGCAGATGAAAGGCTGAAATCCATTGAAAAGCCTCATCTTTTCAGCCCTGAAAGCATTTAACCGCCGGAAATGCCGGATTTCCCCGTCTGTTTACGCGCGGCAGTCCGAGCCTATGTAAACACGGGAGAGAACCACCGCCCTGCAGACATGGGTGGTAATCCCTGCCGTAGGGACCGCATCCCATGCGGTCCGCCTCCATCGAACATTAGGTTGCCGGGGCTTGCGGATCGATGGGCAATCGGTCCTGCAAGCCCGGATGGAACACCGTTGTAGGGACCGCATCCCATGCGGTCCGTCCCATACAGCGCAAGGAGTTCCTGCGCTGAAGAGAGAGCCTCTTGCTCCCCCCACGGGGGAGCGGACGGAAGTCTCCCCCGTGAAAACGGAAGTTTTGAATACACCTCCCCCTCCCAATGCCTTCAGGCTGTATTGGGCTGGGGGGTGGCCGCGTTGTCTGCCGTTTTCAAACGCGCCCGGATTTCCGGCATTTCCGGCGGTTAAATGCTTTTTGACCTTGAATAATGAGGTTTATCAACGCTTCCGGGGCGCCCATTTACCCGCCGGACGCCCGGCATGAGCCGGC
>CAZJCB010000273.1:0-3084 GCA_964544245.1 uncultured Christensenella sp. | reverse complement strand
TGAGAAGAAGAGACCGGGAAATCACGGACAGCGCGGAAATCGACCGCGTGATCCTGTCCTGCCATTGCTGCCGGCTGGGTTTCAGCAGACCGGACGGCGCCTACATCGTGCCCCTCAGTTTCGGCTATTCCCATGATCAGGGGGAGAGGGTGTTCCATTTCCACGGGGCGCCGGACGGCCGGAAGATGGATCTGATCAAAATGGATCCTTTCGCCGGCTTTGAACTGGACACGGGGTATGAGGTCGTCCCGGCAGAGGAGGCCTGCGGATTCTCCGCGCGATATGCCAGCGTCATCGGCACGGGCACCCTCCGGGTCCTTGAAGACCGGGAGGAAAAGGCGCGGTCGCTGTCACTTATCATGGAACACGCGTCCGGCAGGGCGGACTGGCTGTTTCCTGAACGGGCGCTGGACCGCACGGCGGTGTTCACGCTCACTGTCAGGGAAATCAGCTGCAAGGCGCATCCCTGAAACCGGCCCGCAGGGGAGAGATCCCCGGGCTCTGCCTGCCGGGTTCCCCCCTGGGCTGCCGGATGATGTATAATCCATTGCCGGGGGAAAAATCAGACTTTCCCACAGGAAAGGAGCCGGGCGATGAAATACGCTGAATTCAGGAACCGAGGCGACATTTCACAGGGGCGCAAGTTGCTCTACTATGGCGGGATGGTGCTGATGGCCGTGGGCCTGCTGCTCTTCCTGTCGGTGTTCGTGAGCGCCGCGGTGAGCATGGGCAGGCCGATGGACTTCGGCGAAGGTCCAGGCTTCATGGTCCGCGGCGTCATCGGGTTCATCATGATGTTTATTGGCGCCATCCTGCGCGGCGTCGGCGCGAGGGGCCTGGCGGGCTCCGGCGTGGTGCTGGACCCGGAACGCGCGCGGGAGGACCTGGCCCCCTATGCCAGCGCCATCGGCGGCATGGCTCGGGACGCCGTGGACTCTTTCAAGGCCGAAGGCGGCGAAAAAGAGGAGGAGCCCCTGGTCATGGTGCGCTGCCGCTCCTGCCGTGCCCTGAACCGTGAGGGCGCGAAGTTCTGCGACCAGTGCGGGGCGGAGCTGTAAGGAGATGGATGGTCTCCTGATGGGTTTCATCGTCCGGGAACTGAACGTGCTGCTCGCGGGGGGGCGGGTGGACAGGGTCACGCAGCCGGACGGCGACCTGGCCATCCTGCACGTCCGCAATGGCGGGCAGAACCACCGCCTGCTGCTTTGTGCGTCGCCGGGGTATACGAGGCTGCACCTGACGGGCAAGAGCTATGAGAACCCGGCGGAGGCGCCGATGTTCTGCATGCTCCTGAGGAAGCACCTGGCGGGCGGCCGGCTGCTGGGTCTAGGGCAGCTGTACGGCGACCGGCTGCTGAGGATCAGCTTCGCCGCGCCGGACGAGTTGGGGGACGTGAGGGAGACCCTGCTGTACTTTGAAGCCATGGGCAAGCACAGCAACCTGACCCTGGTGCAGGGGGAGAGGATCCTGGACGCGATGCGGCACGTGACGCTGGAGATGAGCCGGGTGCGGCAGATGCTGCCCGGGCTGCCCTTTGTCATGCCGCCAAAGCAGGACAAGCTCCCGCCGGAAGAGGCGGCCGCGGAAGCTGTTTTGGAACGCCTGCAGGGCGCGCAGGGGCCGCTGGAACGCTTCCTGTTCGGGAACATCGCCGGGCTGAGCAGCGGAAGCGCGGCGGAGCTCGCCGTCCGGCTCGCAGGCGAAGCGGACGTCCCGCTGGCGGAGTTGGACAAGGCCGCGCTGGCGGACCGCCTTGCGGGCCTGCTCAGCGCCCTGCCGGGGATGTCGGAGCCGACCCTGCTGCGGGACGGGGACGGCGTGCCCCAGGCCGTGCTGCCCTTCCCCTTCCTCTCCCAGCCGGCGGAGCGGCAGAAACGGGCTTCTTCCTTTTCCCAGGCGATGGAGACGGTGTACTACGAGCAGGATCTGCGGAAACGCCTGGACCAGCGCGCCGCGGGCCTGAGGCGGGCGATCAAAAACGCCCAGGAGCGCACGGAGAAGAAACTGGCGATGCTGGAGGAGGAAATCCTCAGCGAGGAGCAGGCTGAAAGGCTGCGCGTGATGGGCGAGCTGCTCACCGCCAACCTCTACGCCATCCCCCGGGGCGCGGAAACGGTCACCCTGCCGGACTACTACACCGGCGGGGAGCTCGACATCCCCATTGACAAGGCGCTCAGCCCGGCCGCCAACGCGCAGCGCTTTTTCAAGCGTTACCGCAAGGCGCACACCGCGCGCAAACTGGCGGAGGAACAGAAGGCGAAGGCGCTCTCCGACCTGGATCAACTGGAGGAAGCGCTTTATTTTATGGAAGGCGCGGAAACAGCGCAGGATCTGTCCGAGATCCGGGAGGCCCTGGCCGAGGCCGGCTTCCTGCGCCGGGAAGGCCCGCGCAAGGGGAAGAAAAGGGAGCAGCCTGCGCAGCCGCGCAAGTTCCTTTCCACCGACGGTTTCACCGTCCTGGTCGGGCGCAATTCCGCCGGCAATGAGCGCCTGCTGCGCCTGGCCCAGCCGGACGACCTCTGGCTGCACGCGAAGGACGTCCCCGGCTCCCACGTGCTCGTCCAGGCGGAGGGCAGGCCCGTGCCGGAGGCGACCCTATTGATGGCCGCGAAACTGGCCTCTTTCTTCAGCCAGGTGCGCGGAAACCCTGTCCGGGTCGACTGGACGCCCCGGAAATTTGTGAAGAAGACCCCCGGCGGCGCGCCCGGCCTGGTGCACTACACCGGGGAGCGGAGCCTGACGGCGCGGGCGGATGAGGACGAGGTGAAGGCCTGGGGTGAAAAGGCCGGGAAAAAGCCATCCAATTGCCGGAATACTGCGCAACCCGGGAGGACTTGCCATGCCCAACATCATTGACTACCTGACCTGGCGCGGGGACGTGCCCATGACGTGCTCTCCCTTCAACGACGTGGACAACCTGATCCTGTCGCAGTTCGCCTATCTTTCTCTGGAGAAGGCGGACAAGCCCTGCGAAGGGCTGAGCGTGCGGGAGCTCACGCCCCTGCTGCGGGAGCATGAGGACGCCTTTGGCTTCATCGACATGGACAGCAACCGGGAGATGCTGGAACTGATGGCCGGCGGCGA
>CAZJCB010000272.1:0-3092 GCA_964544245.1 uncultured Christensenella sp. | reverse complement strand
GCTTTCCTGCGGTTGTACGCCGTCTTGTGCCCCGTCTTGCTGCTGAACGCCCACACCTTCTCGATGAGCTTCTCCGTGTTCTCACGGCAATCATTCACCAAGCCCAGATCAGTCGGATACTTGATGTCCGCCGGAGCAACCGTCGCGTCCAGGATCAGGACACCTTTGTTCCCGCCGCCGCCCTCCGGCGGTTCATCCTTGTCGTCAGGCTTGTTTTCTTCAGCCGGATGCGCCCGTTCATACATGAGCTCGTTGACGCGCTGCAGCAGCTCGGGTGTAAACCGTTTACGGAAGTGCACCATCATCGAGGCGTCGAACAGAGGCTCCTTGCGGAACGCCTTCAGGCCCACCAGATATTGCGCATAAGGGTTCTCGCACAGGTAGGCGACCGTCCCTTCATCCGTCAGGTTCTCTTGTTCCTTAATGAATGACGCGCCAAAGGCGATACGCGAGGGGATCGAAGGTCGTCCGGATTCCTCAGAAAAGTTCTTAGCGTACTCTTCCTCAATGAAGTCCCAGGGGATGATCGTAAGCGACAAACAGAACGTCACTTGTCCATAGGTCAAGCTGTCCTCTACAATGACTCCAAAAGGCCATGAAAAGCCACATGTGGATATTCACGGCGGATTGGAGAAGGTTGAATGAATACCAAGGATATCGCGGCTGAGTACCGGCTGTCACACTGGGCGCAAGTCGTACAGGACCGGGTGGAGAAAGGGATCTCCATCCGGCTGTATTGCAAGGAAGTTGGGATCCACGAGAACACTTACTTTTACTGGCAGCGCAAACTGCGCGAGGCCGCGTGTACCGGACTGCAGACAGGGAGCATGCCAGGCGCCAAATCACTTGTGCCCAAGGGCTGGGCAGCGCTGAGTGTCAAAGAAGAAGGCAACAGCGTACACGGACTGACCGTCGAGGTCGGCGGGTGCCGTATCCATGTCCAGGCAGATACGGACACAGGGCTTCTGGCAAGGGTCTGCCGGACACTGAAAGCGCTATGATCAGCATCAGCGGCAAACTCTGCTACCTTGCCTGCGGGGCCACAGACATGCGCAAGTCCATCAACGGTCTGGCGGCCATAGTGGAAGGGAGTTTTCATCTTGATCCGTTTGAGGGGGCGCTGTTTGTTTTCTGCAACCGGAACCGTGACCGTCTGAAGATTCTGGAATGGGACGGCGACGGGTTCTGGCTGCATTTCAAGCGCCTGGAGAGAGGACACTTCCGGTGGCCTGTTGAAGGGGAAACAAGGACGATGAACCTGACCGGCGAGGAACTGGGCATTCTGCTGGGCGGGTCTAAAGTGGAGCTGAAACTGCGCCGCAGGGAGTTCGTCGAAAGCCGCATGACTTAGTGAGAACCGAATCCAAACGAAGGTGATTCGGCGAGTGAAAACGCCTGAAACTCATTGATTTTCCTTGCATTTTCGACCTCATTGCGGTATAATGGACTCATGGAAAAGAG
Organism: uncultured Christensenella sp.; assembly: GCA_964544245.1. Classification (GTDB taxonomy): domain Bacteria; phylum Bacillota; class Clostridia; order Christensenellales; family Aristaeellaceae; genus UBA6115. The sequence continues at coordinate 1,631 of CAZJCB010000272.1, read as the reverse complement.
CGAGCCGGCTGCCCTCAGCAATGCCATGAATCAGGAAGAAATGGCTGCGCTGAAAGCCCGGATTTTGGAACTTGAAACCCAGACTTTTAAGCTGGAAGCCCTCGTGAAATATTACGAGGAACGGCTGCGTCTCTCCAGGCACCGGCAGTTCGGAGCATCCAGCGAGAAGAGCGGATATGACCCCGCGCAGCTTTCCTTTTTCAACGAAGCGGAACTGCTTGCCGACGCGAATGTGCCGGAACCGGAGCTGATCGAGATAGAAAAGCACTACCGCAAGCGGACGCGCCTGACGACGGATAAACTGCCTGACAACCTGCCTGTGGAAGTAGTGGAGCATGATTTGCCGGAGGACGAGAAGGTCTGCCCGGAGTGCGGCGGCGAACTTCACGCCATGGGACAGGACAGCCGCAGAGAGGTAGTCATCATCCCCGCGCAGGTAAAGATCCGGGAACATGTCCGCAAGGTGTACGCCTGCCGGGACTGTGAAGTGGACGAATGCGGGGTTCCTATTGTGAAGTCCCCAATGAATGATCCTGTGATCAAGGGCAGTTTTGCCTCTCCGGAAGCGATTGCGCATATCATGACGCAAAAGTTCGTAATGGGCACGCCGCTGTACCGGCAGGAGCAGGAACTGCAGCGCAACGGGATCAAACTGTCACGGCAGACTATGTCCAACTGGCTGCTGCGCGCGACAGAAGACTGGTTGGAGCCCATCTATGACATGATGCGCGAAATCCTGTTGAATCGTGATGTGCTTCATGCGGATGAGACGACACTCCAGGTGCTGCGCGAACCGGGAAAGCCGGCGCAAAGCAAGAGCTACATATGGCTGTACAGAACCAGCGGAGACGTGGACAGCCCGATCATCCTGTATAACTACCAGCCGGACAGAAAAACGAAACGGCCGGCGGACTTCCTCAAAGGTTTCAAAGGGTATCTGCATACTGACGGGTATGAAGCCTACCATTCGCTGGGGAGCGGGATCACGGTGATCGGCTGCTGGGCGCACGCGAGGCGGAAGTTCGACGAAGCGCTCAAGTCCCTGCCGGAGAAAGACCGGGAGGGGAGCAATGCCCTGCTTGGAAAGCGGTACATAGACAAGTTGTTCCTGCTGGAGCGTGAGTTTGCGGACATGACGCCGCAGGAGCGTTACAAGAAACGCCAGGAGTTGTCAGAACCGGTACTGGAAGCTTTTTATGTCTGGCTCACTTCATTGAATGTCATGCCCAAAAGCGGGGTCGGCGTTGCGCGGCACTATGTGCTGTCGCAGCGGAAGTATCTGGATCGTTACCTGATGGACGGCAGGCTGGAGATCTCCAACAACCGGGCTGAGCGCAGCATCAAGCCTTTTGTGATCGACCGCAAAAACTTTCTGTTCGCGAATACCCCGCGTGGTGCCAAGGCCAGCGCGGTCATGTTCAGTCTGATTGAAACAGCGAAAGAAACCGGTCTTGACCCGTTCAAGTATCTCGTGTATGTCTTTGAGAAGGCGCCGAACTGGAATATTCGCAACAACGTCGACGCGCTTCAGGAATTGATGCCTTGGTTTGTACCCGGCTATATCCGACCAGCTAAAGTTGCGTGCCCGGCTGTTTGACGCTTACCGTTAAAAAGAAGTCACCTGATGTCAC
>CAZJCB010000271.1:0-3098 GCA_964544245.1 uncultured Christensenella sp. | reverse complement strand
CTGACTGGAACGGTTGCTCCTGGATGGGTTACCCTTGCGACCAGAATGACCGCATCATCCTGCATCTTCCGGCAGTCGAGGTGTTCCTGGTCTACGCTGCCGGCAAGGTGATGGGGTATGCGTTCCACGATCCTGAATATTTCGCTCGATGAGAGCAACGCGTACGCTCGAATTGACCCACCCTCGCGCTCTGGATTGACCCACCATCACGCTGGCAACTGACCATGGTCAACGCGCTTTTAGGAAAAGCCCGGTAGAATGCGCATATGCACGCAAGTGCAAATATGCGAGGAGGTCACATAGATGACTCAATACCGGGAAATACTGAGGCTGTACAGCCAGGGGATCAGCATCAGAAGCATCGCCAGTTGCTGCGAGTGTTCCCGCAACACAGTGAAAAATGTGTTGCAGAAAGCTGACGAGTCAGGAATAGTATGGCCGTTGTCAGCGGATGTGACGGACGAGAAGATCCGTCAGAGGTTGTTTCCCCTGCAATTTCCAGAGGGAAGCAGAAAACAACCGGATTATGAATACGTCCACAAGGAGATGGCTAAAAGCGGCGTAACGCTGTCGCTGTTGTGGAATGAATACTGTGAGCAGTGCCGCCTGGCGGGCGAAATTCCCTTCATGTACACACAGTACTGCAAATACTATCGGGAGTACGTTGCCCGAACTAAGGCAACCATGCACATCACGCATAAGCCTGGCGAGACCCTGCAGGTGGATTAGGCCGGACAGACGACCTCCCTTACCGACAGGGATACCGGAGAAATCATCCCGGCCTATGTTTTCGTTGCCGTATTACCTTGCAGCGGATACGCTTATTGCGAAGCCTTTCTTTCTCAGGATCAGGAAAGCTGGACGGCAGCTCACGCCAACGCATATCGGTTTTTCGGCGGCGTTACGCGGATACTCGTTCCAGACAACCTAAAGACCGGCGTGGATAAGCCATCCTGGTATTCGCCGGTCATCAACAGAACATACCATGAGCTGGCAGAGCATTATGGCACAGCGGTCATTCCGGCGAGGGTTCGGGCACCCAAGGATAAAGCCGCGGTTGAAGGGTCTGTGGGAAGTGTCAGTACCTGGATCATTGCTGCTCTTCGAAATCAGCAGTTCTTCCTCCTGCCCGAGCTAAACGTCGCTATCCGGGAGAAGCTTAAGGCGTTCAATGCCCGGCCGTTCCAGAAGAAACCAGGCAGCAGGCAGAGCGTCTTTCTGGAGGAAGAGAAAGGCTTTCTTCTTCCGCTTCCGGAAAAGCCTTACGAACTGGCGATGTGGAGAACAGCCACCGTAGCCTTCAATTATTGCGTTCAGGTGGACAGGAACTTCTATAGCGTTCCATATGCCTATATCAAGCAGAGAGTGGACGTGCGGCTCACTCGTAGTATTGTGGAAGTCTTCTTTCAGGGAAACCGAATCTGCTCCCATCCCCGGATCAGCAGCCAATCCGGTCAGTACAGCATCGTAACGGACCATATGCCGGACGGGCACAAAAAATACCTGGAATGGAATGGGGATCGCTTTGTCGCATGGGCGGCTAAGGTTGGACCCTCTGCAGAAGTTGTTGTACGTGGCATTCTGTCGTCCTTCTCCGTAGAACAGCGCGGATACCGGCAATGCATGGCCCTGCTGAAACTGGGAGACAAATACTCAGTCTCACGTTTGGAATCAGCCTGCCAGCGGGCATTGACCTATACACCCAGACCGGGCTTCAAGAGCATCCAATCTATACTGGCCACCGGGCAGGACAGGCTGCGGCAAGAAGAATTTCCTGAACAAAAACAGACGGATGGCCATAGCTTCACCAGGGGTTCCGCCTATTACGGGAGGGACGAGCAATGCTGAGTGAACAGACCGTAAGCAAGCTGCATGAGATGAGGTTATCGGGAATGGCGGAAGCCTTCCGGCAGCAGCAGAAGGACCAGGTTTTCTCACAGATGGGCTTTGAGGAACGTTTCGGCCTCATCGTTGACAATGAATGGTTGCGAAGGAAAAACAACCATTTGCATCGGCTGCTCCATATCGCAGGTCTCCATTCCCCGGAGGCAGCTATCGAGGACATTGACTACCTTACAGACCGTCATTTGGACAAGGAACAAATTGCCCGTCTGGCCACTTGCCAGTATATTGCTCAGGCACACAACATCATCCTGCTTGGAGCAACCGGTGCGGGTAAAACCTATCTGGCCTGTGCCTTTGGCAACGCTGGCTGCCGGATGGTTTATAAAGTGAAAGATGTTCGCCTGCGTGACCTGCTTATTGTACTGGCGGTTGCACGGGGAGGAGGCAGTTACCGGAAAACCATGAAAGCCTACCAAGGGATCAACCTGCTCATCCTGGACGAGTGGCTTTTGACACCGCTGACTCAGTCTGAAACGCGTGATGTGCTGGAAATCGTCGAGTCAAGGCACAAACGTGGCTCGACTATCTTCTCCTCACAATTCGCGCCAGGTGGTTGGCATGAAAAAATCAACAATGACACACTGGCTGACGCCATTCTTGACCGAATCGTCCACGACTCCTACACCATCTTTATTGACGGGAAGGAGTCCATGCGAAAGCTGAAGGGCATCCAAACCAGCTGATTGGGGCTTCGCCCCATCGGTTTATCGCTTTCGGGTTTCCGGAGAGCGGTTCCCGGCAACGCGCTTACATTTTAAAGAGCGATACCACCAGGCACCGCTCTCCGCCAACCCCCGTACGGCGCTCATGTCGCTCCGCAGCGTTGCACTATCCTCCGGACGGGATAAAGCATGTTCAGCGTATCAGACTTCCTTCGTTCAAACAACTGGTCAGTTTAGAGCGTGAGCCCTGGTCAGTTTGGAGCGAGACGATGGGTCAGTCACCCGCGTACGCAATGGTCAGTCAGAGCGAAATATGCAACCAAAGACGGATGAATGCCCTTGAACGTGCAAATCACGCTGCCTCAGCACCACTTGCACGGCGTTTTAGCGCCACCCTCACGGGGAAATAGCACCACCCTCACGGCGAATAGCGCCACCAGGCATTATTGCCCCCAGCCGTTGCACATGCTACCATTATTCTGCGTTTACTCATGCGCAGGACAAGGAAACGCTGGAGAGCGACCTGAGCGG
>CAZJCB010000270.1:0-3103 GCA_964544245.1 uncultured Christensenella sp. | reverse complement strand
TCGTCGATCAGCTTGAACAGGGTATAGCGGGAGCGGTAGTCCTTGGCGCAGTGCATGGACAGGTTCAGCAGGTCCCTGCCGATGCCGATCGCTTCCGCCGAATCCGGGAAACCCAGGGCCTTCAGCGCGCCCGCCACTTTGTCAAACGGCGGCAGGCCATGGATGGCGTCCCTGATCTCAGCCAGGCGCTCCCGCGCCCTGTTGACGCGCCGCTCCTGCTCTTCCCAGGGGAGGAAGTCCTCCGGGTTCTCCTCCATGATGGCGCTGCCGGCTTCCTGCCCGAAGGCCCGCAGCATCCAGGCGGCGCGCTCTTCCCGGCCCAGCCGCTTCCTGCGGATCCTCTCCATGTCCAGCCCTGACAGGTCCTCCCCCGCGAAACGGGTGTACAGCGGCCAGACCAGCCCGGTCGCCACGCCCACGGCGGTGCCGTGCGCGGGCGGCCTTTTCCCGTTGAGCAGCTGCATCATCTCCCAGTAATGGGCGATGTTGTGCTCCACGGACGCCACCGCGCGGGTATGCCCGACGATCATGATGGTGATGCCGGAGAGCAGCAGGGCCTCGATCAGGCATTTGATGCCTTCCGGCGTCTTCTCCTTGATTTCGTCCACGTTGTCCAGCAGCCGGTCCACCGCGTCCATCACGATCCTGCCGCACAGGGAGCAATAGGCCTCGTCATTGACGATATGGCCGATCAGCCAGTCCGCGTGGGCGATGTACTTCCCCAGCACGTCGCCCAAGCCGGAGAACACCATGGGCAGCGGCGCGGTGCGCAGCACGTCCAGGTCGCAAACGATGATCTCCGGGCACAGCGCCGCGCGGTGGATCTTCACGCCGCGCAGGATCAGCGGGGCGATCACGGAAGTATAGCCGTCCATGGACGGCGCCGTGCCCACGCACACGAAGGGGAGCCCGGCGCGCACCGCGTTGACCCGGGTGACGTCCGTGAGGGAGCCGGAGCCCACGCTGATGAGGAACTCCGTGTCAGGCCGGATGGACAGCAATACCTCGCCGCAGGCCCGCTCGTCCGGCTCCATCGCCTGCTCCCGCCGGATGACACAGGGGGTGACCTGGAAGCCTTCCCGCGTGAGGATGCCGTGCACAGCCTGGCCGGCGACCCCCCAGGTGACGTTGTCCGCCACCAGCACGCAGCGCGCGCCCAGCCCTCTCCTGCGAATGTAACCTGGGATGTTCTCCAGCAGGCCGCTGCCGACGTAGATGTCCTGGTCGGGCGTCCTGTGCTCGCAGGGACAGCCGCAGTCAAGGCCGGAGATCACCAGCCTGCTGTCCTGGTCATAGGTGACGGATACGGGCATATTTCCCTCCTCTTCATGAAACCCGCGCAGGGCCATGAGGTTTATCAACTCGTTCCTTTGATTATACATGAAACCCCGCCCCGGGACAAAGCAGCCCGACGGCAGCGAACCGCACTTTACGCTTCAAAAACCCGCCGCGATGGCGTAGAATCAGGCAAACGGAATGAGCCTGCCGGAACCGCGAAAAGAAAACGACCCTGGAGGAAGACATCATGGCCGCGAAAACGCCCCCGATGGGATGGAACAGCTGGGACTGCTGGGGCCCGGCGGTGGACGAGGCGACTGTCCGGGAGAATGCCCGGGTCATGGCCGAAAGGCTCCTCTCCTTCGGCTGGGAATACCTCGTCGTGGACATCCAGTGGGCCCAGCCTTCGGCGGGTTCCTTCGTCTACGACCTGTTTTCAGACCTGCAGACGGACGCCTTCGGCCGGCTGACGCCCGCCCTGAACCGCTTCCCCAGCGCGGCGGGCGGCCGGGGTTTCAGGCCCCTGGCGGATTACGTGCACGGGCTGGGGCTGAAATTCGGCATCCACATCATGCGCGGCCTGCCCCGCGCCGCGGCGCACCGCGACCTGCCCATCAGTGGCAGCCCCTACACCGCCCGGCAGGCGGCGGACCCCTATTCCATCTGTACGTGGAACCCGGACATGTACGGCCTGCGCGCCGGGGAACCGGCCGCGAAGGCCTATTACGACAGCATCTTCAGCCTCTACGCCTACTGGGGCGTGGGCTTTGTGAAGGTGGACGACATCGCCCGGGAGCACCCTCGCTGCCGGGAGGAGATCGAACTGATCCACGCCGCCTGCCGGGGCTGCGGGCGGGACATGGTCCTGAGCCTCTCGCCCGGCCCGGCGCCCCTTCAGCAGGCGGAGCACCTGAAGCGCTATGCCAACATGTGGCGCATCACCGATGATTTCTGGGACAGCTGGGGCCTGCTGCTGGGGATGTTTGAGCGCGCGGAAAAGTGGTGCGTCCACGCGGGCCCCGGCCACTGGCCGGACGCGGACATGCTGCCCGTGGGCGCCCTTCGGCGCAACGTGGACAGGGAGGGGTGGACGCGCTTTACCCAGGCCGAGCAGGAAACCATGATGACCCTGTGGTGCGTGATGCGCTCGCCCCTGATGATCGGGGGCGACCTGCGGTACCTGGACGCCTTCACCCTGAAACTGCTCACCAACCCGGAGGTGCTGGAGATCCCCCGGGCGTCGCACTGCGCCCGGCCGTTGTACCGCTCACCCGCGGAAACGGCCTGGATGGCGCCCTGCCGGGGCAGCAGGGACCTGTACGCCGCCCTGTTCAACCTGGGCGAGGAGGCCCGGGAGGTTTCCGTCGGCGCGGACGCGCTGGGGATCGCCGGGCGTTTCGCGTGGAAGGAACTCTGGAGCGGGGAGACCGGCCTGGCGAAGGAGGCCCTGAGCGGCGAGATCCCCGCCCACGGCGCGAAACTCTTCCTGGTGTCCAGGCCCTGAGGAACGCAAAGGTTGAACCATGATTCTGCGCGTGTTAAAGAAACCACGGGGGATGCCATCCCCCGAACCCCCAGGCAAGGGACTTCGTCCCTTGACCCGGAATCTTTCTCACATTCCTGCATGACGGCAAGCCGGAATTCATGCGCCACCACCTCTGCGTGTGCGCCGCGGGCGCCGCTGAGCTGAAGAGGCACCTGGCTTTCAGGGACCGCCTGCGGGCCCGTCCGGAGTCCGCCGGGGAATACGGCTGGGTCAAACGGGAAGGCGCGGCGCTGTATCCACGGGACGCCGACGCCTGCATCCTTCACAAGGAGCCCTTCA
>CAZJCB010000269.1:0-3111 GCA_964544245.1 uncultured Christensenella sp. | reverse complement strand
AACTCTTGAAAACGCCGGCAGTGTCAAGGGAAAGCTGGGCGAAAAGCTTGCCGCCTTCGCTGAACAGGCGAGGATGAGCCGGGAACTGGCCACCATCAAGCGAGATATCCCCCTTTCACTGAGCCTGAAGGACTCCGCTCTGGACCGCCTCGCGGGCGGGCTGCCCGTGATGAAGAAATACCAGCTCAACAGCGCCTCGGAACGCGTACAGAAAATGACCGGCGCGCAGGACGCGGAAGCGCAATTGGAGAACGAATCGCCTCTGCCCGACTGGCAAAGTATCACTGACAAGGAAAGCCTGGCTGCCTTCCTTTCGCCCGCTCCGCAGGAAACCGCCGCGGTGTTCGCAAACTTCGAAGAGCTGTCCGTCGTGCTCCCGGACGGGCGCCGCGCACAGCTGCAGCTGAGTAACGGGCAGCAGAGCCTGTTTGACAAGGCGGCTGACTTTACCGCGGCCGAAGCGGTCAGGCTGCTCCTTCCCAGGCTTGAAGGCGGCCTGGTGACCCACAATGCCAAGGAGATGTACCATCAGATCGGGCTGCCCCCGGGTTCCCGGACAAAGCTGGTGTTTGACACCATGGTCGCAGCCTATCTGAACAACCCCCAGGAGAGGAGCTATGCCCTCCAAGGCTTCGCGGAGCGAAGCGCGCAAGGGGTTATAAGCCTTTACCAAAAGCAGAAAGCGCAACTGCAAAGCGCCGGGATGGAAAAGCTCTTCCGGGAGATCGAGCTGCCGCTGGTCCAGGTGCTGTACGACATGGAAGCGGTCGGGTTCCAGGTGGACGGAGAGGTGCTGGAAGCGCTGGGCCATGAGTTCACCCGGCGGGCTGAGACGCTGCGCGAGGGCATCTACGGCGACACCGGGGTTCGCGGTTTCAACCTCAACAGCCCGCAGCAGCTGGGCAGCGTGCTGTTTGAGACGCTGAAGCTGCCCTCGGGGCGCAAGACCAAATCGGGATACAGCACGGACGCGGAGGTCCTGGAGACCATCGCCCCGCTGCATCCCAGCATTGACAAGATCCTGGAATACCGGCAGGTCACCAAACTGAACAGCACCTACATCGACGCGCTGATCAGGAAGATGGACGACAGCGGACGCATCCACACCACGTTTGAACAGACGGGCACCTCCACGGGACGCATCTCCTCCAACGAACCCAACCTGCAGAACATTCCGGTCCGCACGGAAATGGGCAGGGATATCCGCCGCGCCTTTGTGGCCAAACCAGGATATGTATTGGTGGACGCAGACTATTCCCAGATTGAGCTGAGGATCCTGGCCCACATGAGCGGGGACGAGGCGATGTGCGACGCCTTCATCAGGGATCAGGACATCCATGCCCGCACGGCCGCAGAAATCAACGGCGTGCCGCTGGAGGAAGTGACCCCGGCGATGCGCTCTGACGCGAAGGCCGTCAACTTTGGCATCGTCTACGGCATCAGCGATTTCGGCCTGGCCCGCAACATCGGTGTTTCCCGCAAACGGGCGGGCGACTTTATATCGCGGTATTTCGAGCGTTACCCCGGCGTGCGCCGATACATGGACGAGTGCGTGCGTTTCGCCTATGAGCATGGTTACATCGCGACCCTATTCGGGCGCCGGCGCAGGCTGGACGAGCTGAAGAGCGGCAACGCCAACACGCGCAATTTCGGCGAGCGGGTCGCCATGAACACCCCCATCCAGGGGACAGCCGCGGACATCATCAAGGCAGCGATGGTCAATGTGTATGAAGACCTGAAGGAAGGCGGCTTTACAGGCCGGCTCATCCTTACTGTGCACGACGAGCTGATCATTGAAGCGCCCGAAGCGGAGGCGACAGCTATCCGCAAAGCGCTGAAAGCCCGGATGGAAGGGGTCATCAAGCTCAAAGTGCCGCTGAAATGCGACATCAAGACAGGATACAGCTGGTATGACACGAAATAAGCCCTGCCTCGTCGGGCTGACAGGGGGCATTGCCTGCGGCAAGAGCAACATCAGCAATGCCCTCAGGAGCACCGGCGCGGGCGTCATTGACGCGGACAGTATCTCCCGCTCGCTCACAGCGCCGGGCGGCGCCGCGCTGTCTGCCATCCGGGCGAGGTTCGGTGAGGGGGTGTTTGACGGCAGCATCCTGAACCGGAAAAAACTGTCCGACGCGGTATTCGGCAAGCCCGGGGAACTGGCGGCACTGAACAGCATCATGCATCCCCTGGTGTTTCTGGAGATGGAGCGGCAGATGCGGGAAATGGAACGGGCGCCGGCGCTGGTCTTGGACGTGCCGTTGCTGTACGAAACGGGATATGACAGGTTCTGCGATGAGGTCTGGTGCGTCTGGGCCCCGCAGGACGATCAGGTCAGGCGGCTGATGCAGCGAGGGCTCACCAAGGAAGAGGCGATGAATCGCATCCTGAGCCAGATGCCCGCAATTGAAAAAGCAAGGCGGGCAGACCATGTGCTGATCACGACCGGCAGCAAGGAGGACACAGCCCGCATGGCGATCAGGCTGTGGGACGGACTGCTCAGGAGGCTTCACGTTGGCTGACTCTCCCTGGAACGCAAAAAAAACGGGGCGCAGGGCTGACAAACCCCTGAAGCCGCAGGCCGCTCGGGTGGAACGCATTCCCCTCACACCGCCTTCGGGGGCTGGCCTGGTCCCTGAAGCAGTGATCAGCCCTGACGGCACCGGTCAGAACGCGGTCCAGCCGGCCCGGGTCAAACGGGCAGGCAGAAATAACAAAACCCCTTCCCCCAAGCCGTTCGTCCTGCTGTTCGCGGCGCTGGCCCTGGCGCTGGCCGTAACAACCTTCCTCCACAGCCGGGAGACAAGCCGCCTCAACACACTTGTCATGCAGAAGGAAGAGGAAGCCCGGAAAGTTCAGGCGCATAAGGACGAGCACATCAACGCACGCGCGCGTTCAGGCTACATGGAACTGATTGAGAAATACGGGGCAGAATATGGTATCAGCCCGTCTTTCTTATCCGCTGTCATCAAGTGCGAGAGCAGCTTTAACCCGGCGGCTGTCAGCCGGGTCAACGCCCGCGGCCTGATGCAGATCATGCCGGATACAGGTGAGTGGCTGGCTGATAGATTAAGCATCGAGAACTACAGACAGGATATGCTGTTTGAGCCA
>CAZJCB010000268.1:0-3127 GCA_964544245.1 uncultured Christensenella sp. | reverse complement strand
AAAAGTAAATCCCGATTCGCTATTTATTCTGTTTCTTCAAAGAGTTGGTTCATTCTAAAATTCAGATAAGATTCCGGGTCAAGGGAGGAACTTCCTTGCCTGGGGGTTCGGGGGATGGAATCCCCTGAGGTCTCCTCGTCTTTTTGGAGTATCCTCATTACCTTGTTTCAGTCAGCGCGGCTTTCCCCACCGGCGCCAGGTAGAGGACGAACTCCTCTTCGCCGTCCAGCCCCAGCAGCTTGTCCATCGCCTGCTGGTCATAGGCCGCGACGGCGCAGGTGCCGCAGCCGATGGATTCCGCGGCCAGGTAGAGATTCTGGCAGACGTGCCCGGCGTCCACGGCGATGACCTTGTGGGAGGCCCCGGCATAGCGCCATTCCGTCCGGTAGGGGATACAGGCCCAGATGAACACCGCCGGGGCGCGGCCCACAAAGCCCTGGCCCAGGGTGGCCTCCTTCAACTTTTCCGGCAGGCCTTCGGGGCAGCCCAGGAAGAGCAGGGCATGCTCAAGCGGCAGGTAACGCCACAGGCCGGCCTTAAAAATGGCGTCCCCCGCCCGGGAACGGGCCGCCTGGGTCAGCGCGAGGTAGGTCTCCGTGCTGTGGCGGTTGCCCGCGGAAGGCACGGTGCGGAAGACGCGCCCGGGCGTGGCCTGCCTGACGCCCTGGGTCGCCCAGAGCAGGAAAGAAAGCTCCTCCGCGCCCAGCGGGGTGTCCCCATACCTGCGCTGGCTGGCGCGGCCGCCGATCAGTTCATCCAGTGTGCCCTCCGGGCTTACGACGCCGCGCCATTCGGGCAGGGGAACGGGGACCTCCCCCCCAGGAACGGGTTTCTGAATCGGCGGCATCGCTGCGCCAAGGTTCTGGTCAGTCCTGCTGAAGTCGGTGAACTTCCGGACGCTGTCCCTCAGGAACTCACGCAGCTCGTTCTTCTTTTCCATTCGCGCCTCTCCTTCCCTTCTGCCAAATTACAGGAAACTTATACTTCAGTGCCCCTTTTTCCAGATCCCCGGATGGAACAGCGCCAGCAGGGGGATGAACTCCAGCCTGCCCGCCAGCATCAGGAAGGTCAGCAGGACCTTGACGTGCGGGGAAAAGACGTCGTAGTTGCCAATCGGGCCGACCAGCCCCAGCCCGGGGCCAATGTTGGACAGGCAGGCGGCGGAAGCGGAAAAGCAGGTGACGAAGTCGTGCCCGTCGGTGGAGGCGACCAGGGTGCCCGCCAGCAGGAAGAACATATAGATGGCAAAGAAAGCCAGCACGCTTTTGAGCGTTTCCTCGGAGACGGTCTTCCTGTCCAGCGTGATGAGGCGCACCTTGCGCGGGGATACCGACTGCCCTATTTCCCGCAGGGAGGCCTTTCCAAGCAGCACGACGCGGACCACCTTGATGCCCCCCGCGGTGGAGCCCGCGCTGGCGCCGATGAGCATCAGCAGGAGGAGCAGGATGTGCGAAAAATGCGGCCAGATGGCAAAATTCGCGGTGGCGTATCCGGTGGTGGACATGACGGAAGCCACCTGGAAGCCGGAATAGCGCAGGGCGGTGAAGAAATTGCCGAATTCCGGCAGCGTGTTCCATGCGATGAGCAGGATGGACCCGATGGCCAGCAGCCAGTAGGCGCGGAACTCCTCGCTGCGGAAGGACTTCAGCCCTTCCCCCTTGAGCAGGCGGAAATAGATGACGAAGTTCATGCCGAACAGCAGCATGAACACCATGATGATCATCTCGGCCCAGACGTTACCGTAGGCGCCGACGGACATGTTCCGGTTGGAGAAGCCGCCCGTGCCCGCCGTGCCCATGGCGTGGATGAGCGAATCAAACACCGGCAGGCCGGAGATGATGAGCAGGACGACCTGGACGGCGGTCATCGCCGTGTAGATCGCGTACATCAGCCGGGCGGTGTCCGTCATTCGGGGCGTCATCTTGCTGAAGGTCGGGCCCGGGCTCTCAGCCCTGGCCAGCAGGGACCCCCGTCCGCTGATTTTTGGCATCACCGCCAGGGTCAGGATGAGCACGCCCATGCCGCCCACCCAGTGGGTGAATGAACGCCAGAAGAGGATGCCGCGGGGCAGGTGCTCGACCGCGGACAGGATGGAAGCGCCGGTGGTGGTGAAGCCGGAGACCGTCTCAAACATCGCGTCCCAGAAAAACACCGTGGTGCCGGAAAACATGAAGGGCAGCGCTCCGAAGGCGGACAGGAAGACCCAGGCCAGGCCGACCGCGACGAGGCCTTCCTTGGTCCTGACGTCGCGTTCCTCCGGCTTCAGGAGGAGCATCGCGGGCAGGCCAAAGGCCAGCAGGATGCCCATGCTGTAGAGGAAGGAGACCGCGTCACCCTCCCCGTAGATCAGCGCCACCAGCAGCGACGGGGCCATCAGCCCCGCTTCCAGGGTGAGCAGCTTGCCGATGACGTTGAAAATCAGCCTGCCGTTCATGCCCTGCCCGGCTCCAGGATGTCCGCCAGGCGCTCGATGCCGCCGTCCTTGATCAGCACGATGACCCGGTCGCCCTCCTGCAGGACGTCCTGGCCGAAGGGGATGCGGACTTGGCCGTTGCGCACGATGACGGCGATGAGCGCGTCGGGCTTGAGCGGCAGGTCCTTCAGCGGGATCTTGATGAAGGAATCCTCTTTTTGCACGATGAACTCCAGCGCTTCCACCTCGCCGTCGATGATCCGGTACAGGCGCTCGATCGCCGCCGCGGCATCCGCCGCGCTGCGGCCGCGCACGACGCGCAGGATGGCGTTGCCGGTCGCCTGCTTGGTACTGACCGTGCTGTCAAGGCCGATGGCCCCCAGCAACTCGGTGTAGTTGTCCCGGTTGTTCTTGACGACGACCTTGCGCACGCCCAGGTGCCTGGCGTACAGCCCCGCCATGATGTTCTCCTCGTCCAGGCCGCTTAAGGTGACAAAAGCGTCAAAGCTCTCCAGCCCTTCGCTGACCAGCAGTTCCTGGTCGGTGCCGTCCCCGATGATGACGTTGGCGCCGGGCAGCATCTCGGAAAACTCCCGCGCCTTCTCCTCGTCCAGCTCGATGACGGAGACCTCCATGTTCATCTCCAGCAGCGTCTCGCACAGGTAGTAGGCGATGCGGCTGGCGCCCATGATCATCACGCTGCGGATGCCGGAG
>CAZJCB010000267.1:0-3147 GCA_964544245.1 uncultured Christensenella sp. | reverse complement strand
ATCATCATCACCGCGAACCCCAGCATCGCGCCGATGGTCGAGATGTCGGTTTTGGAGCCGCCGACTTCCCGCTGCGCCTCGGGGATCAGCTCTTCCACCACGACGTAGATCATCGCGCCTGCGGCGAAAGCCAGCGCGTAGGGCAGGATCGGCTGGATCCGGATGACGGCCAGGGCGCCCAGGACGCCGGCGACCGGTTCCACGATGCCGGAAGCCTGGCCGTACAGGAAGGCCTTCGTCCTGCTGAAGCCTTCCCGCCTCAGGGGGATGGATACGGCCGCCCCCTCCGGGAAATTCTGCAGCCCGATGCCGATGGCCAGCGCGAGCGCCCCCGCCAGGGTCGCGGAGGTGCCGATGCCGGCGGCGACGGCGCCAAACGCCACGCCCACGGCCAGCCCTTCGGGGATGTTGTGCAGCGTGATGGCCAATACCAGCAGGACGCTCCTCTGCCAGGTCGTCTTGATGCCTTCCGATTTGGCCGTGTCAAGCCCCATGTGCAGGTGCGGCAGCAGTTTGTCCACCAGGTAGAGGAAGCCGCCGCCCGCCAGGAACCCGATCGCCGCGGTGAGGAAGGCCACCTGGCCCAGTTCCTCGGCCATCGCGATCCCGGGCGCGAGCAGGGACCAGAAGCTTGCCGCGATCATCACCCCGGCCGCGAAACCCAGCATGCCGTTGAGCACCTTTTTGTTGATGGTTTTGAAAAAGAACACGAGGGACGCGCCCAAAGCGGTGACCCCCCAGGTGAAAAGCGTCGCGAGGAGGGCCTGCTGCACGGGACCGAATTGATTCACCCACCGGATCATAAAGATTCACCCCATTCTGTTCGCTTGTACCGGATGCCAGGGCCTTTCCGGGGCATCATATCACGCGCCGCGCCGGCGGTTCAACAGCCCGCCCTCCCCGCCGCCCGCCCGTCAAGCCCTTTCCGCGGCGGCGCCCTGAAGGCAAAGCGCCAGCGGCAGCGCCCTGAAACGGGGGAAGTCCCGGGAGAGGAGGCCCTCGGCCAGGGAGGGGAAGGCGGGGTCCGTGTACAGGCACAGGAGCGAGGGGCCGGCGCCGGAGATCAGGCAGGCCATCGCCCCCAGCCCCTCCATCCTTTGGGCCAGCTCCCGGCCGCCTGGGATGAGGGGGAAGCGCCAGGGCTGGTGGAGCCTGTCCCCGCAGGCGGCGCGGACCATCGCGGCGTCGCCCGCTTCCAGCGCCCGCAGCAGGAGGGCCGTATGGGACAGATTGTACACGGCGTCCGCCCGGGTGACCCTCTCCGGCAGCGCGCGGCGGGCCGTTTCCGTTTCCAGGGGGAAATCCGGCACCAGCGCCAGGAAGCGGATGCCCGGGTGGACGGGCGCCGGCAGGGAAAAGACTTTTCCGTTCTCCGCCATCGCCACGCGCAGCCCGCCCCAGACCGCGGCCGCGGCGTTGTCCGGGTGCCCCTCCATCCCCGCCGCCAGGGCGAAAACTTCCTCGGGTTGCAGGGGCAGGCCCCACAGCGCCCGCGCCCCCAGGATGCCCCCGACGACGCAGGCGGCGCTGCTGCCCAGGCCGCGGGCCGGGGGGATGGCGGAATCAATGCGCAGGCGCAGCCCGCGGAGCGGTTCCCCAAAGCGCTCCAGCGTGTTCACGAAGGCGCGGTACACAAGGTTGCCCGGGCCCGCGAAGGCCGGTTCACAGCCGGAGACCTCCAGCCCTTCTACCGTTTCCTCAAAATGGAAGCGGGCGTACAGGCCCAGCGCCGCGCCCAGGCAGTCAAAGCCCGGCCCCAGGTTGGCGGTGGTGGCGGGCACGCGGACGCTCACCATGACGCGGCCCTCCGCAGCGCGTCCCGGACGATCTCGTCCTTCCCGACGACGTCCCGGTGCAGGACGGGGCGCCCCTTCAGCCCGCGCAACGGCTCCGGCAGGGGCAGGCCCAGCGCCTCCGCCAGCCGCTCCGGCAGGTCCGCGCTCTCCCCCGGCAGGGGCATCCCCAGCGCCTTGAACACGGCCTCCGGGAACTTGAAGGGCGAGGCGGTGGAGAGCACCACGCGCGGGCGCCCCGCTTCCCCCGGGGCCGGCAGGGCGGACCAGGCCGCGGCGGTGTGCGGGTCCAGCAGGTAATGATGGGATTTCCACACTTCCCGGATGGTATCCAGCGTCCGCGCGTCGCCCGCCCAGGCGCCCGTGAAGCTTTCCCGGACGGCCGCCATGATGCCCCCGTCCGCCTGATACCAGCCCCGCTCCCGCAGGCTGTCCATCAGCCCGCGCACAAGGGCGGCGTCACCGCCGGAAGAGAGGTACAGCAGGCGCTCCAGGTTGCTGGACACCAGGATGTCCATGGAAGGCGAGAGGGTGGGGCGCAGCGGCCTGCGCCGGTCGTAGACGCCGGTTTGGAGGAAGTCCGCCAGCACGCGGTTCGCGTTGGACGCGCAGACCAGTTTTCCAACGGGCAGGCCCATGCGCTGTGCCAGGTACCCCGCGAAGATGTCCCCGAAATTCCCGGTAGGCACGACAAAGTCGATCGCTTCCCCGGGCTTTGCTTCCCCGCGGCGGAGCAGCTCGCGGCAGGCGTGGGCGTAGTAGACCACCTGGGGCACCAGCCGGCCGACGTTGATGGAATTGGCGCTGCTCAGCCGGAGCCCGGCGGGCAGGCCCTCCCCGCCCAGCGCGAACACCGCCTTGACCCCCGCCTGCGCCGCGTCAAAATCCCCGCGGATGCCCACGGCCCTGAGGTTATCCCCGGGCATGGCCGTCATCTGCAGCCGCTGCACCGGGCTGACGCCGTTTTCAGGGTAGTACACCAGCACCCTGAAACCGGGCAGGCCCTGGAAGCCCCGCATCGCGGCGGAACCGGTATCCCCGCTGGTGGCGGTCAGCACCAGGACCTCCGCCCCCGGCGCGAGATCCTCCCTGGCAAGGGAGAGGAGCCTGGGGAGCGCCTGCAGCGCGAGGTCCTTGAAGGCCGCGGTGGGCCCGTGGAACAGCTCCAGCACATGGACGGGGCCCGCCTTGACCAGCGGCGTGACCTCCGGCGTGCCGAACGTGCCCGTATAGGCCGCCCGCGCGGCGCCGTCCAGCGCTTCCGCCGAAAAGCCCGGCAGCAGGGCGCGGAACACTTCCGCCGCGAGGCCCGGGTAATCCATCTCCGACCCGGCCAGGTGCCCGAGGTCCGGCA
>CAZJCB010000266.1:0-3165 GCA_964544245.1 uncultured Christensenella sp. | reverse complement strand
TTCTGTTCAATCACTTTTTCTCTCATAACTCCTCCAGATGGGACAATGGGACAGGTTGGGACAGCTTTTCCCTATATTTACTTACGCGTGTGTGTAGGTGCATGGGTCTATCTCTTGTTATGAAAAACGCATTTTGAATATAAGGAGAAAAGTTGTCCCGTCCCATTAGCTTGTCCCTCAACCGACCCGCCGATATAGTCTTTGACGACCATATAGCGGCTGCCGACTGCGTTCAGCGGTGCGCTCCCAGCCCTCGACCTGAGACATGAGCGCCGCTGTAGCATAGCTGTCGGCGGGCTTCATCTCCGGCAGATTACGTCCGAAGCATTCACACCAGATTTCAGCGTTGGTGACCTCGGTCCTGACAACCGTTCCTTTGGGATTCGTGGGATCACCTTTATCCGACATATAGTTGCGGCGGGCAAAGATGTCCATGTCGTTCCAGTTTTCGGGCAGCAAGGTATTCAAGTATTCCTCCACCATTCCGATGCGCTCGTCTACCTCCATGGCGCTGCGCTGCGCCTGCTCGGACGCTTCGAGAAGGTCGCCCTCCAGATACAGCTTTTCGCCGGATTCGTAGATTGCCTTTGCCTCCGCCCAGAACTGGTCACGAAAGTGCTGGTCAAAGCTCCATTTTTTCTTTTGCTTCTGCTGATGCAGCTTAATAATCCAAAAACGGCGGTTACCGGTGATATCGCGCAGATAGCCGCGCTCACCGTTGACCGTGGCGATGATGATACACTGCCTTGGATGGCTCTCGACTGTTTTGCCATAGCTCGGACGATACTTGTCATCGGCGGTTGAGAGGAATGCCTTGACCTTTTCAATATCGGCTTTTTTCATGCCAGCAAGCTCACCAATTTCCAAGATCCAGAAGCCCTGCAGTTTTTCCGCGCCGGACTTATCGTCCATATCGGTAAGAGAGAGGGATTCGGAGTAGTATTCCGGCGTCGCAAGGTCTTTGAAAATAGAACTTTTGCCAATGCCTTGGTCGCCATCCAGTACGGGTACACAGTCGAACTTGATCCCGGGCTTGTAGATTCGAGCGACCGCCGCCGCTGCGGTTTTTCTTGTAACTGCCCTGACATAGGGCGTGTCGTCAGCTTGCAGGTATTTGATAAACAAGTCCTCCACGCGCTTCTCACCATCCCATTCGCCAACGCTGTCAAGATAATCGCGGATGGGATGAAAATGTCGGTCATCAGCCACCTTTGTAAAAGCAACGTCGTGATTTCTGCTGGAGAACGGCAGATAGCGGGCATCGATGAGAGCTTTGAGCTGTGCGGTATCGGCGTCGCGCCAGAACAGGTTTCCCTCCGGTCTGTCCCACGGGAGAGTGCCTGTGACCTGAATACGGTTAGCCAGTTCGTTGAACGCAAAGCCCACGAAATCCGGGTCATTATTGAGTATAAGGTTGAGGTTCCATACGCTGTTTTCCAGCAGGTTACTGCGGGTCATATAGCGGAGCCGCTTGTGCCAGTCGTCATCCTCAGAAAACTCCTGGCTTGCCTGTACGATGCGTTCTTCGGTCATAAGTAGCCGGACAGCCTCGTCCTTGCTGGCATAGTCGGCCATCTCGGAGTAGGACTTTTTCTCATCATCACTGCCGAACCGGTGTATGCGCACAAGGTCAAAGGCGTTGAGCAGCTTGCCGCAGGCAGGGTCTGTGGCATGGTGGCTGTAGGCAAACTTATCGTCGTAGATCACGACACCGGCGGTGCTCTCACCGGGGAGATAATCATATCGGCCTTCCGAAACGGACGGAGCATATACATCTGAGAGAAACTTGTCGATTGCCGCTGTGATGGAGTAGGTGCGGCAGAACGCCCCTACGACACCGGACTTGCCGAGCGGGTCCTCCTGTGGCTTCTGGCTTGGCTTGCTGACCTTGCTCTCCCGTGAGGTGGTAGGCAGCAACGAGCAATCCTGCCAATTCGGATGCGCTGATAGGATTGCGTCAGGGTCGAGAAGCTCGCCATCAAAGAACTCGCAGAGGTATTCGCCGTTTGATGGGCAGGTGGGCCAGTACATGAGCTGATTGGGGATAAAGGAGCACTCGTCAAACATATCAATGCCGAGCTCTGCCGCCATGAAGCGAGATATTGCCACGAACTCGTCTGCAGAAACATCTCTCGCAAAAGGTGCCACAATGCGAAGGCGTGGTGCTTCCAATGTATGGCTGTGCGTGGAATAAACCGCGCACTTGAAGGTCAACTTTGCGCCCAGCGCCGCGACAAACTCCGGCGTCGCGTTATCAACGTCAGGCGTCCACAGCGAACGGCAGGCCACATTTCCGACCTTGCGTAGATTGTCCCTCAGATGTCCGCCTACGAAGCCGCCTTTGTCTTTGATTTCGTCGCGCTTGGGCTTTGGCAGTTTGGCATATTCCTCTGCCGTTTCCGTTGTGCGTATCGGCGTTTTCAATCGAGCACATATATCATCAAATGACATAGTCTTATTTGACCAGAACTTCGCCTGTCGAGAATTGCCGAGCGCGATTTTCAATTCACGCATTTTTATACCTCCTCGCAGTTTTCGCTAAAGTAGCGCAAGCGGTAATCCTTCCACTTGGCGCGTTTGATTTCAGCCTCCATACCGGCTGAGATTATGTTGCCGAACACCCAGACCTCGGCGCATTTACTCATGAGGGCGTTGCCGAAGAACAATCCGAGCTGTCGCTCCTTCAGCTCGTTGTCGTTGAGGAACTGCGGGAACAGCAGATGCGGGGCAATGGGAATGTAGCCACGATCCACGGCGTAACGACTGTACCGCTGCGCCGCCGCGACGTTGCCTTCTATGTCACCAGAGAAGGGAGAGCAGATATACACAATAGGCCGAAAAGCCCGCAGTGCGCGTTCTTCCTTTTCGATGACTGTCATTGCCTCATAAGCAGTAGGGTCGTAGTATCCCTCGCTGTTGAATTTGTTTATACTCATATGGCTATTCCTTCCGTTTTGAGCTTGTACCACTCCAGATGCCGTTTGCGTTGTTCATAATCCGGCACCGACACAAGCAGTCCGATATCAACCTTTTGCAGTGTGTCGAGCAACATAATCTGGCTGTCCGAAAGGTGCGGACGGATGCTTTTTCCTTTTTCAATGCTGTTGGCGAGTCTGAATTGCTTTGCCGTCATGCCCAGCACGATGCGGTTGAGCATATCGCACT
>CAZJCB010000265.1:0-3214 GCA_964544245.1 uncultured Christensenella sp. | reverse complement strand
GCCTCCTTGCCCAGCAGGAAGAAAATCGCGGCCCAGGGGGCGATGCCCTTGAGCCCCAGGGACACCATGACCGACAGCACCATCAGCTTGTCCGCCAGCGGGTCGGCCAGCTTGCCGAAATCGGTCACCAGGCTGTACCTGCGCGCGATCCAGCCGTCCAGGATGTCGGTAAAGCCCGCGAACAGGAACACGGCCAGCGCCGGCATCATCCGGTCCCGGGCGATCAGGACGACGAACACGGGGATGAGCAGCAGGCGCAGCAGCGTCAGCGCGTTGGGCAGGTTGATGTTGCTTGGTTTTTCCCTCTGCATCCTCTTCCTCCTTGCGGTTGCGGGCATTATATCACGCGGGCTTTGCCTCTTCAATTCGCTTTAGCGACTCCGCCGCATTTGGGCGGGACGGGTTCCGCCGGGGCGGGCCGCACGGGGGCCGCAGAGCAACAGGCAAATCCACCTTTCCGCGCGGGCGGCGGGCCCGTTTCCGTTCCGTTGACGCGTCCGGCCTGGCATGATATTCTCAGCCGCAGGCCCCGGCAACCGCGGGCCCCTTTGAACGATTGAGGTGCAGGATGAACTTTGTCTTTATTTCCCCGCATTTCCCCGCGCATTACTGGCGTTTCTGCGCGGCGCTGAAAGAGAGGGGCGTCAACGTGCTGGGCGTGGCGGACACGCCTTATGAGCAGCTGCTGCCGGAACTGCGCGCGAACCTGTCGGACTATTACCGGGTGGACAGCCTCCAGGACGGGGACGCGGTGCTTAGGGCGCTGGGCTGGTTTACGCACCGCTGGGGCAAGATCGACTGGGTCGAGTCCAACAACGAGCACTGGCTCGCCCAGGACGCCTGGCTGCGCGAGAACTTCCACGTGACCACCGGCCCGATGCCAGAGCAGATGGACAGCTTCAAGCGGAAATCCGTGATGAAGGCGGTGTACAAAAAGGCCGGCATCCCCTCGGCGGCCTTCCAGGAGGCCAGTACGCTGCAGGCGGCGCTCGCCTTCGCGGGGGAACACGGCTATCCCCTCATCGCCAAGCCCGACGTCGGGGTAGGCGCGAACGACACCTTCAAGCTCGCGGACGAAAAGGCCCTGCGCGCCTTCTTCGCCCGCCTGCCCCTGCGCCCCTACCTGCTGGAGCAGTTCGTCGACGGGGAGATCTGCTCCTACGACGCGCTCATCGGCGCGGCCGGACAGCCGCTGTACGAGACCGGCAACATCACCGCGGTATCGGTCATGGACGTGGTCAACGAGAAGACGGAGTCCATCTACATGATCGTGCCGGAACCGGCGCGGGACGTGCGCGACGCCGGGCGCAGGACCGCGGAGGCCTTCGGGGTCAAAAGCCGCCTGGTGCACCTGGAGTTTTTCCGCCTGAGGAGGGACCAGGAGGGCCTGGGCCGCAGGGGGGACGTCCTGGGGCTGGAGGTCAACATGCGGCCCTCCGGCGGGTTTACGCCGGACATGATCAACTACGCCGGCAGCGTTGATATCCACCGCCTCTGGGCGGACATGGTCTGCCACGACCGGGTGTGGGTGGACGGCGGGCGGCGGACGTTCTTCTGCGTGTTCGTCGGCCGCCAGGACGTGCACGCCTACGCCCACTCCCACCAGGACCTGATGCGCGAATGGGGGCACCGCGTCGTGCTCTCTGACCGGATGCCCGAAGCGCTCTCCGGCGCGATGGGAAACCAGGTGTACCTGGCCCAGTGCCTGAACCGGAAAGAGACGGACGCCTTCATCGCCTACGCCTGCAGGAGGCGGAGCTGATGGGGGAGTACAGCCGGTTTTACAGCCACGCCCTGGGGCACGAGCTGGGCGTCATGACATACGGGCACGGCGGCATGCCCTGCCTGGTGTTCCCCTCCCAGAACGGGAACAGCCGCGACTTTGAGGGCTTCGGCATGCTGGAGCCCTGCCGCCCCTTTATGGACAGCGGGCGCCTGAAGCTCTACTGCGTGGACAGCGTGGACGACCAGACCTGGTCCAACTACGCCGCGCCGCCGGACGCGCGCATGCGCCGGCACGAGGACTGGTTCCGCCATATCACCGACGAGTTCGTCCCCTTTATGCTAAGGGACAGCGGCTGGGACGGCAGGGTGATGACGCTGGGCTGCAGCATGGGGGCCACCCACGCCGCCAACGCGCTCTTCCGCCGGCCGGACCTGTTCCAGGCGGTCATCGCGCTCTCCGGCGCCTACGACGCCCGCTGGCTGTTGGCGGGGTACATGGATGAACTGGTGTACATGAATTCCCCGCTGGACAGCATAAGGGGCATGCCCGCGGGGCACCCCTACATCGGGATGTACAATTCCTGCAGGATCATCCTCTGCTGCGGCCAGGGGGCCTGGGAGGAGGAGATGATGCGCTCCGTGCGCCTGCTGGAAGAAGCGATGCGGGAAAAGGGGATCTCCGCCTGGGTGGACATCTGGGGCCCCGACGTCAACCACGACTGGGACTGGTGGCGCCGCCAGCTGGGGTATTACCTTGAAAAAGTATTGTAAACATCTGACTGTGGAGGGCTGAATGGACAAGGTCAAGGGGTTCCTGGTGATCCTGCTGTGCCTGTTCGCCGGGAACCTGATCACGTTCCTGACCGGGCTGCCGATGCCGGGGTCCATTTTCGGCATGATCATCCTGCTGGCGCTGCTGCTGGGCAAGGCGGTGAAGCTGGAGCTGGTCGAGCCCGCCGCGAACCTGCTGATTTCCCTGATGCTCATCATGATCCTGCCCGGCGGGGTGGACCTGATGAACACCTTCGGCAAGTTTGCCGGCGTCATCCCGCAGCTGCTGATCGTCGCGGTCCTGTCCACGATGCTGGTCATCGCGTCTTCCGCGTGGACGACGCAGGCGGTCGCCCGATTGAGGGAAAAGCGGAAGGGGGAGGCAAGGAATGGCTGACCTGTCCGCGTTTTTCGCCAACCCGCTGTTCGGCGTGACGCTGAGCGTCGGGGCGATGGTGTCCTTCCACCTCCTGTTCAGGAACGCCAAATCCTCCCTGCTCAACCCGATGATCTTTTCCATCATCACCATCATCGCGTTCCTGAAGCTGACGGGCATCCCCTACGAAAGCTATGCCAATGGCGGAAGGGTGCTGTCCTTCTTCCTGGGGCCCGCGATCGTCTCCCTGGCCGTCCCGCTGTACAAGCAGTTTGACAAGCTGAAGCAGAACGCCCTGCCCATCCTGCTGGGCATCTCCCTGGGCGTGGTGGTCTCCATCGC
>CAZJCB010000264.1:0-3242 GCA_964544245.1 uncultured Christensenella sp. | reverse complement strand
TGTGGAACGCTCCGTCAAAGCCCTGGCAGCCCAGGCTAAGCGCCTCTACCGGGAATTTGCCGGAGCGCCGGCGAAAGCGTTTGTGATCGGCGAAGGTCTGAAAGAGTTGGGAGACGAGCTGCCGTTTGACCAGCTGCTTTTGAGCCTGAAGGCGGAAATAGCAGGCCTGGGGGTTTCATGAGCACCCTTCTGCTTCGTTTCGCCGCCCCCTTGCAGTCCTGGGGCGCCGGCAGCAAGTTTGACCGCCGGGATACGCAGCGGGAACCGACCAAAAGCGCGGTCATCGGCCTTGTTGCGGCTGCTCTTGGTGTCCCGCGCGATGACAAGGAAGAGATCGCCAAACTCGGCAGAACGCTGCGCTTCGGCGTCAGGGTGGACCGGGAGGGCAGGCTGCTGGAAGACCTTCACATGGCCCATGAAAACGGCTTCTGGGCAGCCCTGAGCGCGAAAAAAGCGCCGAACCAGAAGTTCTCCCATATGACGTACCGATATTATCTCTCGGACGCCGTCTTCCTGGCCGGGCTTGAGGGTGACGACACCCTGCTGGAGGGTATCGTGCAGGCTCTTTCACGCCCCAATTATCCCCTCTTCCTGGGCCGTCGTTCCTGCCCGCCGGAAGGCAGGCTCTGCCTTGGGGTAAGGAAAGGGATGACCGTGGAAGAGGCGCTGGAGAAAGAACCGCCGCTTTGCCCGGGCACGGGACAGCCCCTGCGCGCGCAGACGGACGCAAAAGCCGGCGACCGGAAGTCCTGGCTGCAGCGGGACGTTCCCCTGTCCTTTGATCAACGGCGCCGTGAATATGGTTTCCGCAGCGTCATTGAAAAAAGGATAGCGCCTGTGCGCGATGCAAACGGCCTGGAACTACCGGAACCGTCAACAGACCACGACGCGATCTCTGAACTGGAGGGGTGAAGGATGTACATGAGCCGCATCACATTGGACTCGGGCAGGCGGGAGACCATGCGGGCGCTGCAGGAAGCCCAACTGCTGCACGGGGCGGTGGAAAGCGCCTTTCCGGGCGTGAAGGAACGCAGACTGTGGAGGATCGACTGGGTCGGCAATGCCTGCCATGTGCTGATCGTCAGCCGTGAACAGCCGGATCTTCTGAAGATACAGCGCCAGTTTGGTTTCCCGGGGCCAGAGCACAGCGGAACGGTCAAGGATTACCGTCTCTTCCTGGAGAGTTTGGAAAACGGCCAAACCTTGCGGTTCCGCCTGAAAGCCAACCCGGTAGTCAGCGTGCCGGCCAAGGGTCCGGACTCCTCCGTCCGCGGCAGGATCCATGCGCACGTGACGCAGGAACAGCAGAAAAATTGGTTGGCTGAACGCGCGCAGAATCATGGATTCTCTGTTCAAACGGACAGCTTTGACGTAACTCACACCGCGTGGCTTCGTTTCGAAAAAAACGGCGGGCGCACGGTCACCCTGCGCGTGGCGACGTTCGAGGGTTTCTTGAAGGTGGAGCACGCGGAGAGACTGAGGGAAGCGCTCACGGTCGGCATCGGGCGCGGCAAAGCGTACGGCTGCGGATTGCTGACCCTGGCGAAAGCGAAGTGAAAAGCGATGCCTGACCTGCCAGGAATTCAAAAAGCCGGCCTGCAGGCACTGCCGCCGATTCGCGACAGGATGAGTTTTCTCTACCTGGAGCACTGTGCCATCAACCGCCAGGATGGTTCTATCACTGTGACCGACGCGCGGGGAACAGTCCACGTTCCCGCGGCTTCCCTGGGTGTGCTGATGCTTGGCCCGGGAACGAGTTTGTCGCATCGCGCGGTTGAACTGATCAGCAATACCGGCGCGACCTTGCTCTGGGTAGGAGAACATGGGGTTCGTTACTATGCGCACGGCAGGCCGCTGACGCATTCTTCGGGTCTGCTCATCCGGCAGGCTGCGCTGGTTTCAAACGCCCGCACCCGCGTCGCGGTCGCCCGGATGATGTACCAGATGCGATTTCCGGGAGAGGACGTCTCCGGGATGACCATGCAGCAATTGAGGGGGCGCGAAGGCGCGCGGGTCCGGTCGGTCTACCGGCAGGCGTCTTCAAGAAGCGGCGTTCCATGGGACAAACGCTGTTATGATCCGGATAACTACTCTGGCGGGGACGCCGTCAACCAGGCGCTCTCAGCTGCCCACGCCTGCCTGTACGGCCTTGCACACAGCGTTATCGCCGCCCTGGGCTGTTCGCCCGGCTTGGGGTTCGTGCATACGGGGCATGAGCGTTCCTTTGTCTATGACATTGCGGACCTCTACAAGGCAGAGTTCACCATTCCCATCGCCTTTGACGCGGCGGCTCATGTAGGCAAGGACATCGGAGGCGATACCCGGCGGCGTGTCAGGGACGCATTCAGCTCAGGCCGTCTGTTGGAACGAATGGTACACGACCTTTACTCCCTGCTCCGGGCGGAAGGCAAGCAGGAAACCGGCCAGGAAGGCAATCTGCTCTTTCTTTGGGATGAACAAGGGGGTTCTGTGGCAAGCGGTTTTTCGTATGGAAAAGGGGAATATCTTCAGGAAGAACTCACGGATGGTTATGGGACAGTCCTTGAGGGAGACGGATGATCGTCATCACCCTCACCAGCTGTCCGCCGGCGCTCCGGGGAGATCTGACGGCATGGTTACAGGAGATTGACACCTGTGTTTTCGCAGGAAACGTCGGCGCGCGCGTTCGGGACGAGTTGTGGGACCGCATCATTCAGCATATCGGGTCTGGGCGGGCGACAATGACTTTCAGCGCAAGAAACGAGCAGGGTATGGATTTCCGAGTGCATAATGCTTCCCGGGAACTGATCGATTACGACGGCTTGAAACTGGTTCTGAGACCCTCTGCAACGCGATTGCAAAAAGTCAGGACTCAACCTGCATGGGGAAAAGGCTTCAGCAATGCGGCCAGGATGCACAAAGCCCGACAATTTGCCGGTCATAAGCCGGCAAACCCCCGTTTTCCGGACCAGTATCTGGTGATGGACCTAGAGACGACGGGCCTCTCGCCGCATCAGGACCGGATCATTGAGATCGGCGCTTTAAAAATCAGCAAAGGGAAAGTTCAGGACAGTTTCCATGCTTTGATCAGAATCAATGGAACGCTTCCGGCCCACATCATCGAGCTGACCGGTATCAATGATCGGATACTACAAGAACATGGGCGAGATCTGGCCGCTTCAGTCCGGGGATTCTTCTCCTTCGCCGACAGCCTGACAATCGTTTCCCATCAAGTCAGTTTCGACACCGGCTTCCTGCGCGCG
>CAZJCB010000263.1:0-3243 GCA_964544245.1 uncultured Christensenella sp. | reverse complement strand
CTCCTTTCTTCAATCCGCTCCAGATTACCGCCGTGGGCCGTACATAGCAAGTTATTTCTTTGAGGGTGTGGCCGAGGCTGGTTTAGACGTAGGGTCCGGTATGGACAAGAGCTTCTTGAGCATGAGCAAGGCCACAGTGAAACCAAACAAGATAGAGAAGAACCAAGGGCTGCTGATCACCTGCAGCACTCTGCCCACATAATTGACGTACCAGACCACCTTGCCCACATAGCCGCTTTCGATAACCGGGTCATCGTCCGGCTCCGGGTTCCCATCGCCCCAGGTGAAGACTTCATCTCCGCGCACCTCATACACCCTGTGCTCGGCATAGCTTCCGGGGATGTACGCTACTACTGTCGGCTTGGCGTTTTCTACCGGATCAGTAGTAGAGGGCGTAGAGGAAGATCCTTTTATCGTGTTATTGATAGTGAAGCCGGAGGAAATCACATGCTTCCGTTCCCGGTAGATGATTACATCCCCGACCTTCAGCTCATCAAAAGGTGCGATGCTGGGCTCCACCCAGATGGAAAAGGCTCCCCAGTGCTTATTCGGCTCCATGGATTCCCCGGTGTTGGTGGATAGAAGGTGTACACCGAAGACGGGGAGGACGGCGAAGAGGAGCAGGTAGAGGAATGAGACGGCGAGGACCGGGATGGTCACGGTAAGTAGTCGGCGGATGTGTTTCATGATGGTCCTTTCATGATACCTGTTGAAGGCATCAAAAGCAGTCAAGCAGGAATTGGGCGTACCCGGCGCTGGGTTCCTCTGCGATCTTCTTCAAATCGATTCGCCGGAGATTCCCAAGAGTCGGAACTTGAAGGAAATCATATGGGCGGAAGCGATAGAGGATGGAGAGCGCGGGACCATAATCATCCATGCCATCATCGAGAACCGTCTCGCCATCATCATTCATGCTGGCCACGGAGAACGGCTCATGCTTTCCAGCTTTCTCCAGAGCCTTCCGATCACTGCTGATGTTATTCGTGAAAATCCGCCGAACCATCTGATAGTGATCCAATGCCTTTTTCGGATCTTTTAGAGCGATGCGAAGCTGCGACCGAACAAGATTCCTGGCTTCTTCGGTGGTCGGAAGACCGTGCGTGAACAGCATGACCATTGCCCAGTTGTATTCGTCATCGGTCATTCCGTATGAGTCAAGGCTTTTCAGGGTTTCCTTCTGGTGTTCCTCTGCGGCCAGTTCCTTCTGCACCTGTACAAACCAGACGGTTTCTGCTTCTGTTGCCTCACGCACCGCAGGTGAGGAGATGATGCGTGTGTCTATCCGCCTGTTGATCGATTCCTTCCCACAGTCAGGGCATGAGGGCGGGAGAGCGTCAGACTGGAAAGTGTAATGGCAATTATCGCATGTACAGATCATCATCGTATCCCCTTCATCTTTTCAAGTTGAAGCTTCCGCGCTTCTTTTTCTTCCTTCTCTGCCTGGAGGGTATTCAGGCGTTCGGTCAGAACCCCGATTACGGTTTTCAGCTCATCGATGTGTGCGTCGATGTGCAAAAGCTGCTGAGTGAGTCCCGAAAGCTCTCCGTTGAGCGCGATCCGTTTTCTCTCTCGCGCCTGCTCTTCCTCAGCGTATTTCGGATCGGGAGGGATTACGAGAATATCGGGATTGTTGGGGCTTTGATAGGGCTTCATGGAATCAACTCCTTATCATCCTGGTCATGAGCGTGTCTTATCATCCTGGTCATAAGTGTGGCGCTCACATACTCGTAAATCCATAGCTTTGAGCAAACCGCGCCAAGTCGTCAGGCTTGGTGTTTTTTATCATATCCGCCAGATACATCGCGCCGAGGGTCTCAATAAACATGGGGTCAATCTCGTGGCAGTTCTTGCCGTGGAGATTATTGAACACATGCTCTACGATGCGGATGAAGGGCAGATTCAGCGCCTTAAGCTGTGGCTCCAGCTCCTCCCAGGTTTCGGCCTCGCTTCCTTCCCAGGTGTTCATGATCTCGGAGAGATAACGGTGGAAGGCTGACTTCGCGCCTGAATTGCCGACCCTCACTTCTTCTGCCAGCATCTGCAATACGGGAGCGATGTTCTTAAGATGCTTGCTGGGCTGCTGATAAACGATGTCACCGATGATGTCAGCGATGAATTCCCGCCAGATTGCATACCCGGCATTCATATATCCGTTGTTGTACTCCTTCGCGGGTGTGCCGGGGATATCTTCACAATACAGATCGTAAAAACGCTGACCGGCTTTCCCGGCAGTAGGGATTTCGTGGGTGGTGCAGAAGATGTGCGCCAGCTCATGGACAATCATGATCATGTAATAATCAGGGCTGTCAAGTTCTTCTGGCGGATCGGTGCGGATCAGCAGACCATCGACATGCTTGGGATCATCTATATCGGTCTGCCCCACGAATGCTTCTGCCAACATGGACTCGAAATCCTTCTTGGTTCGCTTCTCGGAGTGGAAACCGTACTGCTTTGTAAACGAGCGGTAGACTTCCGCAATGTTGTCCATGGTGCAGAAGGCGACCTTGATGTTGTCCGGGGAATAGCTGGTGTGGCACTGTTCGTTGTAGAGATCGCATGCCTTCTGAACAAACAGGGGAATTGTCTCTTCCTTTTCCATGATGGCATCAGAATCGCGGGGAATGAGTTCACGGTATCGGTTCATGCTTTCTGCCTCCCGGAAGAAGATGAATGGGTTGAGTTTGAGAACGGCGCAAACAGCCAGGGCAGTTTTCATCGTGGCTCCCTCAATAGTACGCTCGCCGCTTTCTAAGCGTTGATACTGCCGGAGCTGCATTCTCGCGCCATCGGCCACGTCCTGCTGGGAAAAGCCGAGCTGCTCCCGCCGAGTGCGGAGGATGTTGGGACTATAGATTTCTTCGTCAAATGAGAGCGGGTAATCGAGGAAATTCATCTGCGGCTCCTTTCTGGTTAACGATGTTACGACCAACTGGCATATGTTACGACCGATTGGCGGTAAGGCGAATGTCCATCTGTACAGAGTATAGCACGAGGAGGGTGGAGCTGTCAATAGGGGGAATTGTTAACAAAGTGGCTCCCCTTGCAGGTGGCAGGTCGGCACAGTGCGTTGATCAGTGTGGTCGAGGGGATGAACGTGGATTGCAAACCAAGCTGCATCTGCGGCTACGCCGAGGGACACAGTGGGGTGTGGTAGAAACCCCTGGCCGTATTCTTTGAAATAAAACTGCTGAAACGTGACTAATTTCGGATTCCTGTTGACAGGAGGTAGTCTGCCCGTTTATA
>CAZJCB010000262.1:0-3248 GCA_964544245.1 uncultured Christensenella sp. | reverse complement strand
GGCCAGGTGGTTGCCGGTGTAGCCGGCCAGCGCGAAGGCCCGCAGCCCCATCCAGGAGGGCACCTCGCTCAGGCGGGCGACCGGCGACTTGGAAAAGCAGAGCATGCCCAGGAACTGCCGGTATTCGCCTGAGGAGGTGAGGTACCCCGTCCTGTTCACGCCGATTCCTTTGAGCGTTTCAAGCGGGATCAGCTCCCCGGACAGCATGCCCCGGGCGAAGCGGCACATGTCCCCGGCGGTGGAGAACAGGCCGGCGTGGCCGGAGAGGTTCCGTCCCCCCTCCCCCAGCAGCCTGGCCTTGGGGTCATGCGGCAAGCCTGGCAAAACCTTGTCAAGAATCTGGTAGTCGCCGTTGATCACCCGGTGCTCATGGTTGTAATCCATCAGGTCGCAGAGCCGCTCCGGCGGCACCCGTGCCCAGGTTTCCGCCATGCCCAGCGGGCGGAGGATAGCTTGCCGCAGATACTTGAAATACGGCAGGCCGCCGGCGCTTTCCACCACGTATTTGAGCACTAGCGCGTTCATGTCCGAATACAGCCGGACCCCCTCCAGCGGCACGCGGCGGGTCTGGAACACCATCGCTTCCGCGCTCTTAGCGTCCGGCTGGCTGTCCACCCGCTCGGGGGTCTGAAGCATCGCCAGGTAGCACAGGCAGTCGTGCACGCTGCAGTCCTTCAGGCGGGTAAACCGCGGGTCGACCCCGCCGACCGTGTCCTCCAGCCTCAGCTTTCCCCTTTGGGTCAACTGCAGAACGCTGACCAGCGTAAACAGCTTGGTCAGCGAAGCGAGGTCGTAGACGGTATGCTCAGTGATGCTTTCCGGCGCGGGCGTGAAGCCTTCCGGGGTCCTGGCGACCTCCCGCTTCAGCCCGGCGGAAAAGCTATCCTGATGATCCTTGTTGCCGAAGGCGACGGTGAGCCCGGTCAGCATGCCCATTTCCAGCGCCAGCCTGCGCATGGAACACTGCAGCGCCCGATCCGCCGTATCCGGGTCCATCAGGCGAACTGGAGGAACCCGAAGCGGTCCGGCACGTGGAAGTTCTTTTCCCCGGTCGCCTGCCAGGCCTGCAGCTCCGTGCCCCGGCGGCTGTGGTCGATGCGGAAGGCGTTCATGCGCCAGGACTTTCCGCTTTTTGGTTTGGCGCTGAAGGCCGCGTAGGGAAGGCGCCAGACCGAACTGGTCCGGTACTCCTCCCTGTGGTGCCTGGTCCGGGTCAGGAAGCCCGGGATGTCCCAGTCCATGTCCAGCTTCAGGTCCCCCGGCCCGCGGTAATCGACGTCGCCGGTAAAGTGCAGGTCGCAGGGGCTCACCTCGATCTCCCTGTAACGGCTGAGGGATTCCCCCTCCGCGATAAACAGCTCGAACACGTCCTGCCTGTACAGGGTTTCCTCGTGCATGCGGTAGGTGGAATGCACCTCGTCGTCCTCTGCCAGGAAGCGCAGGAAAAACGCCTCCTGGCTGTCGTCGCGGACAAGGCGGAATTCCGTCGCCAGGAAGGGCTGCCTGCCGCTGACGACCTCCAGCAGTTCCCCCTTCTTCGCCGTTTCCCAAATGGGATCCGCCGCGTCGGGCATGTGGGGCGCGCTGACGTCCACGCAGAGATACCTGTTGTTTTCAGTCATGGCGGTCCTCCCCTCCCGGCATTTAAATCAGGATTACAGCTTTTCGGCGAAGCCCCTGGCAAAGGCGCGAGCGCCCTCCAGCTCTTCCCCGCTGGGCTTGAGCCGTGCGCGGAAGCCTTCGACAGTCCGGGGCTTCAGCTGCTCCAGGCGGCTCAGGATGTTCCCGATCGCCTCGCCGCTCCACCCGTAGGAGCCGAAGGCGGAGCAGAGCTTGCCCTTCAGCTGGTAGGGATGCAGCGCGGCCAGCAACTCGCCGACGGGCTGCAGCAGGTCGCCCAGGAAGGTCGGCGAGCCGAACAGCACGCCGTCCGCCTCTTGGATGGCCCCCAGCGCCTGGGCGCGGTTCTCCTCCAGCAGTTCGACCAGGCTCACCCCGATCCCGGCTTCCTGGAGCACTCCGGCCATGGTTTCCGCCAGCGTTTTGGTATAGCCGTATGCGCTCACGTAGACGATGGCCACGGTTTTGCCGGCCTTTTCAGGCTTCGCGGACAGCCGCTCGTAGATCGCGCAGACTTCCTCGATCAGGGTGTCCAGCACCGCGCCGTGCCCGGTGAGCACCATGGCGGGCTTGAGCTCCCGCACCGCCTTGACGCCGTTCTTCACAAATGGCTGGGCGAAGGGGCTCATGATGTCCATGTAATAGCTCTCCACGGACTTCAGGTAGCCGGCCTTGTCCTCCACCCGGCTGAGCAGGAGCTCCGGGAAGGAATGGTGCGCGCCCATGAAGTCGCAGGTGAACAGCCCCCGGCTCAGGGAGTCGAAGGTGAACATGGTGTCCGGCCAGTGCAGGTTGGGCATCGGATGGAAGCTCAGCGTCCGCCCGCCCAGGTCCAGCGTGTCCCCCTTCTTCACCGCGCGCCCCTTGAAGGGCTGGTTGATGATCTCGCCGATAAAGTTGATCGCCCCCGCGCTGCCGATGATCTCCAGGCCGGGGTTCCGTTTTAGGATTTCGGGGATCACGCCGGCGTGGTCCGGCTCGGTGTGGTTGATGACGAGGTAGTCGATCTCCCCAAGCGGCATGACCTCTTCAACGTTGCGCAGGTATTCTTCCAGGAAGCCGTCCTTCGCGGTCTCCACCAGCGCGGCCTTCACCTCCCCCTTGATCAGGTAAGCGCTATAGCTTGTGCCGTGCGGTGTTTTCATGATGATGTCAAAAATGCGCAGCGCCGGGTTCTGCACGCCCACGGAATAGACTCCCCGCATGATTTCAAACAATGCCCTGCCCTCCTTTGCTTATCTGGTGGAATGATACCATATTCTTATTTTCGACGCCATCGGGGGCATGGCCGCTCTCATCCGCCGCGGCTTTCCCGTTTCCGCGTTGAATCACTTCTCCGGATGAAAACAACGCTCAGTTCAAGCGATGACAGGCAGGGCTCGCTTGTATCAGGCAAATACCGCGCAAATACCGGTAAATACCGCGTAAATACCGGGCAAAAAAATGCCGGAACGCCTTGATAAACCTTGCTAAATCCACTTTTCATGCATAGTAAATACCGGATTTGGCGGATGATTGTTTCAATATTCACGGCTTGGAAGTTTTAAGCGGATGATTTTTATCCTTTCCTTCCTTCATAAGTAATTCTCCATGAATGCATCATATGTGGTTTCACCAAAACCCTTCAA
>CAZJCB010000261.1:0-3297 GCA_964544245.1 uncultured Christensenella sp. | reverse complement strand
GAGGTGCCGGTGATGAGTTCGTCGCGGTAGGCCAGCCAGATGGCGTTCATCGCGAGGATCTTCTCCTCCACGGGTTTCTGGTTAAACGTGAAGCCCATCGCGGCGGAAATCTTGGCCTCGGAGTAGCCGTCCCACACCTTCTGCCACATGCCGGGGTCGGCGGGGACGGACTCAAACGCGGAGGCCTCGATGGGGCCGACGATGTAGGAGCCCTGGGTATAGGCCCAGAGCGAGAAGTTGGTGTTGCCCAGGTCGGTCTTCTTCACGATGCCTTCGGAGACGGTTTCAAAGTGCTTGCCCTCGACGCCGTAGCGCGCGATGGTTCGGTATTCCTCGTTGGTGTTCATCAGGTTGATCAGTTTGAGCGCTTCCTTGGCATGGGGCGTCGTGCTGCTCACCGCGGTCATCGCGCCGCGCAGCGAGCCGGTGCTCAGGAAGGGCCCGTCATAGCGGGCGATGTAGGAAGCCTTCTGGCGGGCGTTGGACCAGATGGTCTCCGCGCCGAACCAGCCCTGGCCGGACTGCACCACGCCGGCGACGCTGCGGCCCATGGACTCCAGCACCGCTGCGTCTGGGTTGATGTAGCCCTTCTGATACCAGCTGTGGATGGTCTTGAGGCGTTCTATGAACGCGGGGATCTCCAGGGCGGTCTTGACGGTGAGTTCCTGGTCGGTGCCCTGGGCGTTCCAGTCCAGGCCGATGAGGTACGCCATGCTGATCCAGTCCGCCATGCCGTTCATCCAGGACGTGATGCCGCCCTTGGCGATCTTCAGCGGGTAATCGTCCGGGAAGTCGGCCTTGTACATGGCCAGGTACTCTTCGATCTCGGCGAAGGACATGTGATGGTCCTGCTCCAGGCCCTTCTGGTTGGTGAAGTACTCGGTGTCCAGGATCCAGAAGATCTCCATCGCGTAGTCCTTCAGGTGCGGGATGGCGAAGAGCCGGTCGTTCATGTAGGCGCCGCCCCAGACGTTTTCAGGCATCGAGGCGACCAGTTCCGGCGCGTTCTCCTTGATCAGGTCGGTCAGGTCCAGGAACATCCCGGAGGAGACGTTGGTCGCGAAGTCGTTGTACCAGTCGCAGGTGAAGGCGATGTCAAAGTATTCTCCCGTGGACATCGCGAGCGCGACCTGGTTGGAGTCCATGTACTTGAAGGTGCAGGTGACGCCGATCTCCTTCGCGCTGATCTCATTGAGCAGCGCTTCGGCTTCGGCCCAGTCCAGGGGCGCCTGGGACGTGCAGCCCATCCACCAGACGAGGTTGACGGGTTTTTCGGCGGCCGCGAATGACGTCATTGTGGCGATCATCAGCAAGGCCAGCAGCAGGGCGGCGAGTTTTTTCATGGGTCAGTCCTCCTTGTAAAGTTATTTACCAAACGGCATCTCATGCCGTTGTGTACCGGGCGGGCATGCGGGGCTTGTCAGGGTCGTCGGTCAGCCTTTCACCGCGCCGATGGTCAGCCCCGTGATGAAGTACTTCTGGAAAAAAGGGTAGGAGAACATGATGGGCACGACGATGAGCACCACGATGGCCATGCGCATCGTCTCGCTGGGCATCATCTGGGACGAGTCAGCGCTCATGACGCTGGCGTTGTTGGTCAGGTAGGTGATGTCCTTTTCGATGTTGACCAGCACGTACTGCAGCGGGTACAGGTCGCGGCGGCTGGTGGAGATGTAGAGCATCGCCTGGTACCAGTCGTTCCAGTAGGCGAAGGTCAGGAACAGCCCGACGGTGGCAACGGCGGGCAGCGCGATGGGCAGCACCAGCTGCACGAAGATGCGCAGCTGGCTCGCGCCGTCCATCTTCCCGGATTCGATGATCTCATCGGGCACCGTGCAGGTGAAGAAGGTGCGCAGGATGATGATGTAGAAACTGGAGCACGCCAGCGGCAGGATGAGCCCCCAGTATGTGTTCTTCAGGCCCAGCAGCTGGGTGTTGACCACGTAGGTGGACAGCAGGCCGCCGTGGAAGAGCATGGGGATGAAGATGAACCAGGTAAAGAACCCGCGCAGCCTGTAAGTCTTCCTGGACAGGGAATAGCCCATCGTGGTGGTCAGGATGAGGCCCAGCAGGGTGCCCAGGAAGGTGACGCCCAGCGAGTTGAGGAAGGCCCGGCCGATGCTGTCCCGCATCCGGGCCAGGTATTCGTATGCGGTGACGCCCCAGGCGACGGGCAGGAAGCTGTAGCCGTGGGCTGCGATGGAGGCCTCGTCGGTAAAGGAGATGATGATGACGAAGACGACGGGCAGGACGCACACGAGCGCCAGGGCGATGAACAGGAGGGAATAGGCCGCGTTGCTGAGGGGGTGGACGCGGTTGAAGCGGCGCATGCCGGAACTGAGGTCGGAGGCGTCCTTCAAGGCCTTTCCCTTGATCGCCACCTCGCAGACCAGCCCTTTCGCGTCTTCCATCCCCTCACCTCCCCCTAAAACAGCGCGCTGTCGCGGTCGATGCGCTTGACGACGGAATTGGCCAGCAGCAGCGTCAGACAGCCCAGGGTCGACTGCAGGAAGCCGGCGGCGGACACGTAGCCGTAGACAGGCTGCGGGCTGTTGAACAGGGCGTTGTAGACGTAGACGTCGATGGTCGTGAACACGGCGGTCAGG
This sequence comes from uncultured Christensenella sp., assembly GCA_964544245.1. GTDB lineage: Bacteria > Bacillota > Clostridia > Christensenellales > Aristaeellaceae > UBA6115. The sequence continues at coordinate 691 of CAZJCB010000261.1, read as the reverse complement.
GAGTTGGAGTTGCGCGTACTGCGGTAGAAGAGGCCGAAATCCGAGTTGAAGATACGGCCGATGGCCATGATGAACATAATGCTGATGATGGGCCGCAGGAGGGGGAGCGTGATGAACCGGGTCTGCTGACGCTTGGTCGCCCCGTCGATGACGGCCGCCTCATACAGCGAGCTGTCGATGCCGCTGATGGACGCCATGTACACGACCATGCCGTAGCCCATCGTCTTCCACATCTGCAGCAGGACCAGGATAAAGGGCCAGTACGCGGCCCCGCTCGCCTGGTACCAGCTCACCGGCGTGCCGCCCATGGAGAGGATGGTGTTGTTGACCAGGCCTTCCTTGGTGGCCAGGAAGGCGTACACGAAATATCCCACGACCACCCAGGAGAGGAAGTGCGGCAGGAAGATGGCCGTCTGGCACACCTTGGCCAGGCGCCTTGAATAGAGATGGGAGATCAGGATGGCCAGCGTGACCGGCACGATGACGCCCAGGGTGATGAACATGAGGTTGTAGCCCACCGTGTTGCGGAACATCAGCCAGGTCTTGGCCGCGTTGCTGCTGAAGAGGAACCTGAAATTGTCCAGCCCGGACCAGGGGCTGTTGAAGAGGAGGCTCCACAGGAAGCCGTTGGGGGACATGCGGTATTTCTTGAACGCGATGATGATGCCGAACATCGGCAGGTAGCAGAACA
>CAZJCB010000260.1:0-3309 GCA_964544245.1 uncultured Christensenella sp. | reverse complement strand
GGTGGTGTTCTGCGCGCACCTGGACGAGATCGGCCTGATGGTGGTCAGCATTGAGGGGGACGGCAGCCTGCGCCTGGGCAGCGTCGGCGGGGTGGACCCGCGCATCCTGCCCGGCCAGCGGGTGACGGTATACGGAAAAGAGGCCCTGCCCGGGGTCATCGGCGCGAAGGCGCCGCACCTGCTGAGCGAGGAAGAGCGTAAAAAGAACTACAAGAGGGAAGACCTCTATGTCGACGTCGGCTTCCCGCCTGAAAAGGTGAAAGCGCTGGTGCAGGTCGGCGACCAGGTGCAGCTGGAACACCGCTATACGGAACTGCAGAACGGCCGGGCTGCGGTGAAGACCTGCGATGACCGTGCCTGCGTGGCGATCATGCTGCGGGCGGCGGAACTGCTCAAGGGCATGCGCCATGAAGCGGACCTGTACTTTGTCGCCTCCGCCCAGGAAGAGGTCGGCAGCCGGGGCGCGATGACCGCGGCCTACGCGCTGGACCCGGACTACGCCGTGGCGCTGGACGTGTGCCACGCGGACACCCCAGGGGCGCCCCAGGGGCGCACGCACAAACTCGACGCCCTGGTCGCCTCCATGGGGCCCTACATCCACCCGGTGCTGCGGGGAAAGCTGGCGGACACCGCGAAAGAGCACAACGTGAAGCTGCAGACCGCCGTGGTGCCCAGGACCACTTCCACCGACGCGGACGAGCTGGGCGCTGCCCGGGGTGGCGTGCCCACGGTGCTGCTGGAGCTGCCGCTGAAATACATGCACACCACGGTGGAACTGCTGGACAGGAACACCCTGAAGGAGGGCGGGCGGCTGCTGGCGCAGTTCGCGGCCGCGGTGAGCGCCTCCTGGGAGGATGAGCTATGGATCTGAAACGGTTGACGGAGGCCTTCGGTCCCTCGGGCTGCGAGAACGAAGTGCGCAATATGCTCAGGGAAGAGGCAGAAAAGCTGTGCGATGACGTGCGGGTGGACCGCGCGGGCAACCTGGTGTGCCGCAGGCGCGGGCGCGACCCCATGAAGCCCGGCGTGCTCTTCGCGGCGCACATGGACGAGATCGGCTTTATCATCACGGGCTATACGGACGACGGTCTCCTGCGCTTCCGCCCCGTGGGCGGAGTGGACCCGCGCGTGGCCGTGTCCAAATGGGTCCTCATCGGGCGCGGGCGCGTCCCCGGCGTCATCGGCGCGCTGGCCATCCACCTGCAGACCCCCGCGGACCGGGAAAAGGTGCTGGATTTTGAAGGGCTGTTTATCGACGTCGGCGCTCAGGACGCCAAGGAAGCGGAAAAGCTCTGCCCCCTGGGCAGTTACGCGGTGTTTGACACGCCGTATCAGGAATTTGGCGACGGTTTTGTCTCCGCCCGCGCGCTGGACGACCGGGTGGGCTGCCTGAACCTGCTGAAGGTGCTGGCGTGCGATTACGGGGGCGACCTTTGCTGCGCGTTCGTGACCGGGGAAGAGGTGGGCCTGCGCGGCTCCCAGGGCGCGGCCTTCGCCGTGCAGCCGGACATCGCCGTCGTGCTGGAAGGCACAGCGGCCAACGACCTGGGGGACACGGAACCCCGCAGCCAGGTCTGCGTGCCGGGAGAGGGCGTCGCCGTGAGTTTTATGGACCTGGCGAGCATCGCGGACAAAGGGCTGTACGCAAAAATGCTGGAGACCGCCCGGGAAGATGGCATCCCCCACCAGGTCAAGCGGGCGATCACCGGCGGCAACGACGCCGCCTCCTTCCAGCGCTCCGGGCGGGGCGCCAGGACCTGCGTGCTCTCCGTGCCCTGCCGCTATATCCATTCCAGCGTCAGCGTCGCCAGCCTGAAAGACATCCGGGCGCAGGCGGACCTGGCCTGCGCGTTTCTGAAAAGCCTGTAAGGGATAGGAGGAAGATTATGCTGAGGGACACACTCAAGGAGCTCCTGGCCTGCTACGGCCCCTCGGGGAGCGAGCACGCGGTGGCCGACAGGATCCGCGAGATGCTGGAGAGCCACGTGGACAGCGTCAAGACGGACGCGCTGGGCAACCTGATCGTCGAAAAGTTCGGCGCGGATGAAAACGCGAAGACCATCATGATTTCCGCCCACATGGATCACATCGGCCTGGTGGTGACAGATATCGAAAAAGAAGGGTTCCTGCGCGTCTCGGCGGTGGGCGGAGTCTCACCGAACCTTTTCCGCGCGCGCAAAGTGGTGTTTGGCAACGGCGTGGCCGGTATCGCCAGTGTCCAGCCGGACGAGAAGGCCGGGGACAAGGCCGAGATGAAGCACCTGTTCGTGGACATCGGCGCCGAAAGCCGCGAGGAGGCCGAAAAGCTGGTCAGCCTGGGCGACGTCGCCGTGTACGCGCCAGACTTCACCGCCCTGGGCCGCCACCGCGTGGCCTCCCCCGCGATGGACGACCGCTGCGCCTGCGCGCTGCTGGCGGAACTGCTGCTGTACGCCGAGGGGCAGAAAAACCACATCGTGGGCGTGTTTTCCGTTCAGGAGGAGGTCGGCCTGCGCGGCGCGAAGGTGGCCGCCTACACCACGGAGCCGGACATCGGCCTGGCGCTGGACGTGACCGCCTGGGGCGACACGCCGGAAACCAAGCTGCCAGCTGTGAAACTGGGCGCGGGCCCCGCGGTCAAGATCATGGACCGCAGCATGATCGCCTCCCCCGCGGTGCGCGAAAAAATGTTCGAGGCGGCCGGGGCCGCCGGCGTCTCGGTGCAGCGCGAGGTGCTCGCCTTTGGCGGCACGGACGGCGGTGCCATCCAGACAAGCCGCGGCGGCGTCCCGACCGGCACCCTGTCCATCCCCTGCCGCTACGTGCATTCCGCGCTGGAGATGATCGACATGCGCGACATGGAAGGCGCGCTGAAGGTGCTGCTGCAATTTGTTGATTTGGCATAAAGGATAAGGATATGAAAACACTCACCGCAAACAGCCTGCGCAGCCTGTTCATCGAATTTTTCGCGCGCAAGGGCCATGCCGTCATCCCCTCGGCCTCCCTCATCCCGGAAAACGACCCCACGGTGCTGTTCACCACGGCGGGCATGCACCCGCTGGTGCCCTACCTGATGGGGCAGAAGCACCCCGCCGGCAAACGGCTGTGTAACGTGCAGAAATGCGTGCGCACCGGGGACATCGACGACGTGGGGGACAAAAGCCACCTCACCTTCTTTGAGATGCTGGGCAACTGGAGCCTGGGGGATTATTTCAAGAAGGAGATGATTCCCTGGAGCTGGGAATTCCTGACCGGAAAGGACTGGCTGGGCCTGGACCCGGAGAAGCTGGCCTTTTCCGTGTTCGAGGGCGACGAGCACGCCCCCCGGGA
>CAZJCB010000259.1:0-3314 GCA_964544245.1 uncultured Christensenella sp. | reverse complement strand
ACGATCACGCCCACCTTCCCCGAGTCCGGGTAATAGCAGACGTCCGTCCCGGCCAGCGTGTCCACGTCCAGGTAGGCCAGCATTTCGCTGTCAGAAGCGTTCACGAGTTTGTGCGCGCCGGATTCGTCCGGCGGGAAATAGAGGATGTCCCCGGCCGTCACGCGCCGTTTCCCCTGCGGCGTGGTCAGTTCCCCTGTGCCCGAGAGGATGTAGAACAGCTCGGCGCTGGCCGTGTGGAGATGATAGGGGTAGGCGGCCTTTCCCGGCGGGACCTCGTAGACGGAGGCGGTGAGGCGGTCGGATTCCTCCCGGGAAACGGCCCTGTACCGGGTGTAGGCATAGCCTTCGTGCAGCGCCTTGCTTTGCGGCGCCATTTCCTCTTTCCGGATGATCTTCACGCCCATCCCGCTCCTCCTGATCTATTGTAAAGGCATGACGCACTGATGAAACAGCCATGATTCCGGGGTCCGGGGAGGAACTCCCCGGGCGGGGGCTTAGGGATGCAATCCCCAATCGTTTCCTCGTTTCCTTGATCGAAGCAACAAGGTCTCTCTTCAGTATCAGAACCCGTAGGGTTTGTACGCCGCCAGCTTTTTTGGCTCGTGGGCGTAGTCCAGCCTCGCGAAGCGCGTCAGGCCCCCCTCGTCTTCATGGAAGGCCGACGCCCCGCCGATGAGCGGCCTCGCGTAGCGGATGAAATCGTCCGTCACGTCGGTGCCGGAGGGCGCGATCCATTCCCGGGGCAGCTTGCGCGCCGCGTTGGCCACCGCCTCCAGCGGCACATGGCCGAAGCGGACGTGGTAGGGCTCGTCGGACACCCGCAGGATGGTCGCCATCCGGCCTGTCACGCCCTCCAGCGCGTACTCCACCGCCTTGCGCCCCAGGTCATAGGCTTCCTCCCGGTCCACGTCCGAGGCTTCTACGGACGCGCAGCGCTGCAATACGCCGGGGACCTGCCCGGTGGCCTGCCCGCGCGCGGCCAGCTTGCTCCGGTTGAGCAGGTTGACCACCGTCTGCATGGCGGTGGTTTCGCTCGCGCCGTATTCCACGTGCCCGAAGCCGTCCACCCGGCGGCTGCCCTCGTCGGTCATGAAGCTCTCCGAGACCACCGCGATGGCCCGGCCGTGCAGCCGGAGCGTCTCGTTCACCCTGTCCAGCAGCGCTTCCCCCGTGAAGCCGCTCTCCGGCAGGAAGAGCAGCAGCGGCATCTCGCGGTGCGGGTCGCCCAGCCGGGCGGCCGCGGTGATGAAGCCGGCGTCCCGCCCCATCGCCTGCAGGACGCTGACGCATTCCGAGGGGCGCATCGCGCGGTTTTCCTCGTTGACGTTGCGGATGAGGTTGGCCCAGTAGCGCGCGCAGCTGCCGTAGCCCGGCGTGTGGTCGATGAGGGTGCGCGCCTCGTCGCCCAGGTCGTTGTCAATGGTCTTGGGCACGCCCATGACGGAGAGTTCCAGCCCCTGCTCCCGGGCCAGCAGCTCCACCTTGTGCGCGGTGTCCATGGAGTCGTTGCCGCCGATGTAGAAGAAATAGCGGATGCCGTGCGCGCGGAACACGTCCAGGATGCGCCGGTAATCCGCCTCATACCCGTCCCTGAGCTTGTAGCGGCAGGACCCGGCCGCTGCCGCGGGCGTGTGCTTGAGGCGGCGCAGTTCCTTCAGCGGCTGCTTGCCCAGGTCGAACAGCTCTTCCAGCAGCACGCCCTCGATCCCGTGGTGGGCGGCGAGCACCCGGGAGACCTTCCCGCTGGCCAGGCAGGCTTCGGCCACCCCCTGCAGCGAGGCGTTGATGACCGGCGAAGGCCCGCCGGACTGGGCGACCAGCGCGTTTTCGTATTGCATATCCTGTCCTTCCGCCCGCCCGGAAGGCGCCGCCGGCGTTTTCAAGGCTGCGGCCTGCCTGCGGGTCCTTGTTTCTCTGCTTCCTATGCTAACATCCGGCGTGAGACAATGCAAACCGCGGAAAAAGGAAGAGCCGGCCGTGGCCGCCCCTCCGGGCCCTGCGCGTCCTGGCCCCTCAGCCCTCCATCTCCTTCAGCAGCGCCTTCATGAAGGCCGGCAGGTCGTCCGGCGAGCGGGAGGTGACGAATCCGCCGTCCACGACGACTTCCGCGTCTTCCCACCGCGCGCCCGCGTTGGCCAGGTCGTCCTGAATGGCGCGGGTGGAGGTCAGGCGGACCCCTCCCAGCACCCCGGCCGAGGCGGCCACCCAGCCCGCGTGGCAGATCATGCCGATGGGCTTGCCGGCCTCGTGGAATTCCCGCACCAGCCGCAGGGCGTCCGGGTCCTGGCGGATCTTGTCCGGCGCGTAGCCGCCCGGGATGACCAGCGCGGCGTAGTCCAAGGCCTTCGCGGCGGAAAAGGGGAGGTCCGCCCGGGCTTCCTGCCCGGTCTTGCCCTTGTAGGCGGCGGCCTCGCCCCCCGCCACGTGCACCCCGTACCCGGCTTCCCTCAGCCGGTAGAAGGGATAGAAGAACTCCCGCTCGTCAAACACGGGCCCGATGAAGATCAACGCCTTTTTCATGTTGCGCGCTCCTTTCGGCTGACAGCCAGCCGTTCCTATTCTACCCGCGGGCGCGCCCCCTCCCTTTGCGGCCCGCCCGCGCCTGTGGTATCCTGAAAGCAGAACAGGACACACAGAAAAACGGAGGACAGAGACATTGGACATGAGACCCGTCGCCGCCCCCAAGGCGCCCGCCGCCCTGGGCCCCTATTCCGCCGCCATCGCCTTTGACAGGCTGCTGTTCCTCTCCGGCCAGACGCCGGTCGACCCCGCCACCGGGGAGCTGGTCCCGGGCGGCATCCGCGAGCAGACCGCCCAGGTCGCCAAAAACCTCGCCGCCGTGCTGGAAGCGGCGGGCTCCGGCATGGACCGGGTGCTCAAGACCACCTGCTTCCTGACGGACATGGCGGACTTCGCAGCCTTCAACGAGGTCTACGCGAATCATTTCGTCAGCAAGCCCGCCCGCTCCACGGTCGCGGTGAAAGCCCTGCCCAAGGGGGCGATGGTGGAGGTCGAGCTGATCGCTTTTTCCGGCTGAGCCTGATTTCACCCACAAGCGCAGGGAGTCGGCTGATTGCCTTTGGCATACGGGGCGCGGCCGGCTGAGGCGTGAGTCCTGTCATCGTCCGGCGGGATAAGGGGCGCCTGTTTCCCGGCCGGAGAAAGGCTGTCCCGGTGATGGGAAACGGGACTTCATGAGAAGGGTCTGAACATGCCCCGGAAGAGTTTTCTGCCCCCTTCCCGGGGTTCTTGCCCGGGCCGTGCCGGGTTTCTGCCCCTTTTGTTTTTGCCCGTTTTCCCTTGATACGCCTTGC
>CAZJCB010000258.1:0-3318 GCA_964544245.1 uncultured Christensenella sp. | reverse complement strand
TCCTGAACAGCGCCACCGCCTCTTCCCCGTCCCTGGCGATGTGCGCCGTATGGCCTTCTTTTTTCAGGTATTCCTCCATCACGGAGGCGATTTGCTGGTTGTCGTCAGCGATCAGAATGTTTGCCATGGTCTCCTCCAGACAGGGTGGCCGCGCGTCAGATTTGTTCCATTATATCATGCTTTGGCGGGAGGGTTGAACCTTTCCCGCGCCTTGGCAGGGAGTCTGAACGGAAAGGGCGCGCCTCGGAGGTTCCCGCGGCGCGCCTTTCAGGCATGTCCGGCATCGTTGCTTGCGGCGCCGTCAGTCAGTTGCCCCGGCGGCCCCGGCCGCGGCCGTTCCAGTTCTGTGCGCCTTCGTTTGCCGTATCTCCGGACTGGCTGCGGTTACCGTACGCGCCGCTTGTGCCGTCGTTCGCCCGGCGGCTGCCGCCGCGGGAGGCCTGGCCGCTGCCGGGCCTGTCCGCGTTGCGCTGGAAGGCCAGCAGGTGGCTCTCGGACGCCTTTTTCAGCGCTTCGAACACGCCCTTCACGTCCTCCGGCAGCCCTTCCTGTTTCAGGAAGGCTTCATACATCGCGATGTTGTTCCTTTCAGCCTTTACCTCGGTTTCATAGCTCTCCAGGAGCGTCTCTGGCAGGACCACGTGCTCCGCGGCAGTGTCCTCAGGCACCGGGACGCTGTACGCGGCGAACAGCGGCAGCAGGTGTTCCACGTGGACGGCTTCGGCTTTCACGATGTTGGTGAAAGGCCGGCCTGCCCCAAAGGTCTCGATGATTGCTTTGTACCCGGCCTTGGCCAGGTACTCGTCCTGAATTGCGTAAGTCAGCATCTGTTCGATCGTCCAGGATTCTCCCTCTTTCACAGCAGCCGCTCCGAAATCTTCCGCGGCCAGGCCCGCCACGGGCAGTGTCAGGGCCAGCGCCAGGGCCAGCACGCTCATCATTTTCCGGGTTTTCATGTCTATACCCTCTTTCCTTCTCTTCCGGCAATCCCTTGCCGCAATCACATCCTAACCGGCTTTTGTGGCGGGACTGTGTCTTTTCCCGTGAAAAACAAGGGCATTCTGATGAATGGTTTGGGAATTCGGATTTTACTTTTTTATTATGCGGCAACAACTTCGAGGTTCTCATCTCGGGGTCGGTCTTCGCGATCATCCCCATCCTCGCCCTGTTCCTCCTGTTCCAGAAGTACTTCATCGAGGGCATGACCGCCGGCGGCGTCAAAGGCTGAGAAACCGATCAAACGAAACACAGGGACAAATAAAGATCCCTGTGTTTTTCATGTATCGTCTGATGATGCCCGGAGCAGGGGGCAGCGTGTCGCTCCCCGCGCGCATTACAGAAGCTTCTCGATGTCCCCGGCGATATCCCTGGGTTCGACGGTCGGCTCATAGCGCCCGGCGACGCGGCCTTCGCGGTCGATGAGGAACTTGGTGAAGTTCCATTTGATCTGCGGGTCGCTGTATCCGTCCTTGTATTTGGCCTTGAGCATCAGTTCAAACGCCTTGGTCTTGATGCCCTTGCCCAGGCCCTGGAAGCCTTTCTCCCCTGTCAGGTATCTGTACAGCGGGATGGCGGTCTCCTCCCTAACGTCCACCTTCTCAGACAGGGGGAAGGACACGCCGTAGCGCACTGTGCAGAACTCCGTGATGGCCTTCGCGTCGCCGGGCTCCTGGTCCATGAACTGGTTGCAGGGGAAGCCGATGACGGTGAAACCGCGGTCTTTGTACTGCCGGTAGAGTTCTTCCAGCCCCTTGAACTGCGGCGCGAACCCGCACTTGCTGGCGGTGTTGACGATCAGCAGCACCTGGCCTTTGTAGCCGGCCATGCTGACCGGTTTCCCTTCGATGGACGTATACCCGAATTCGTAGACTGACATGTGCTGTCCTCCTGAATAATATCGCAAAATCAAATCTTGCGAAATCAATATACCCGGTTTTCAGGTTTCAGGCTGGAAACCGAAGAAATATCCCTATTTCCCGTCCTTCCAGTACCACCATTTGAGCTTTTCGGGCTCGTGCTCCCCGTGGTCCGCGCAGTACACCGCCAGCCGGTAGACGTAGAGCACGCAGCGGTCCAGCGAGCCGCCCTGCAGCGCGCGGTCCGCCTCGTACATCACTTCCGGGTCCTGGCCCTTCAGGGCGGCGATGGAATAGAATCCCAGGGCGTTCAGGTGCCGTTCCATATTCGGGCCCACACCCGGTATCTCCCTCAGGTCTGTTTTCATCGGCTTTTCCCCTTTTGGCTCTGCCCGCATGCCCTTATCGCTCTTTATCATTGTTCAGGCCGGGCAATCCTTGCTTGGCGCGCACGCGTCAGGTCCGCTTGAGCGTGCCCCTCAGCCTCGGCCCGAGCGCCGCGGCCGCCAGGGCTTTGAGCAGGTCGCCCGGAAGGAAGGGGAGCACGGCAAAAGACAGCGTTTCCGGAAGCGGCTTCCCCGTCAGGAAGCCCAGCCAGAGCGCCCCGGGGGCATAGCAGGCCAGCACGGCCAGGACGCACAGGAGCAGGCGCTTCGAGAAGGAACTGGCCCGGTCCCGGAATAAGGAAACGGTCACGGCGGCGAACAGGTACCCGATGAGGTAGCCGCCGCCCGGGCCGAACAGCGCCTGGGGCCCGCCCCTGAAGCCGGAAAAGACCGGCAGCCCCAGCGCGCCCATCAGCAGGTACAGGAGGACGGCCGCAATTGCCTGCCGCCGGGGCAGGACGAGCCCGGAGAGGAGCACCGCCAGCAGGGCCAGGTTGACCGGCACGAGGGGCAGGGGGATCGCGATCTGGGCCCCCGCCGCTATCAGCGCCGCCATCAGGGCGGCCGCCAGCATCCCGGCGATGTCGGGCGCTCCCCTGGCTTTCACCGGTGCTGACTCTTTCCTCTCCATCCCGCCTCCGCTGGGTGATGCTGCCATCCTTACTGTAAAAGCCGCTTGCCGTTGATCCCCTTGCGGCGACTGATAGCTTATTTGCCCCGCATCGACGCGGCCAGTGCCAGGCCTTCGGGGGAAGCCAGGTACTCGTAGGTGGTCTTTGGCACCAGCTGCCGGAGAGGCTCCAGGTCGCTTGCCTTCATCATCTCCCGCACGCGGGAGGCGCTGATCGGGGTGCTGCCGCCGTCTTCGCGCCGCGGGATGACCTTGAGCGCCACCCCGTATTCCGGCAGGCACTCCGCCATCACCTGGTTGTACAGGTTAGTCGCGAAGGAGAAGGGCTCGTCCCCGACGTAGCGGACCCTGATCCCCAGGGTTTCCGCGATCTTCCCGAACACCGCGGCATCGACCCGCGCGTGCGCCCGGGTGACCTCCTCCGAGTCCTGGATGAAATAGGAGG
>CAZJCB010000257.1:0-3324 GCA_964544245.1 uncultured Christensenella sp. | reverse complement strand
GGAGCGGCGTCCGCAGGGATTCCGGCAGGAGATCGATGGCCTCCCGCAGTTCTGACTGCTCCGGCTGCATGACGTATTCCAGGTCCGGCATCTCATCCACCGGGGTCTCGCGCAGGCGCCTGCGCTGGATGTTCCGGCATTCGTTGATGAGAACGCGTGTCAGGTAGGTGCGGAACCGTGCTTCCTCCAAGCGCCCGCGGGCTTCCCACACATTCAGCAGGGCTTGCTGCACGGCGTCCCGGCAGTCGGCCTCGTGCCGGAGGATGCTCATGGAGATCCGGTAGAGCGTCGGGGTCAGCGCTGTCGTTTCCCGGGTGAACTGGTCGTCGGAAATCATGATTTCTCCTCTGGGAGTTTCTTTCGGAAAGCAGGGATGCATCACTTGCTTTCATATAGTATACGGACAAAGCGCCGGGAAAGTTAGATGCATGGGTTTTTCAGGCTTTCATGGCTTGCATTGGCGGCTCCAGGACGGTGCCCTGGTCAGATCCTCCAGAGGCGTTCCCGGCTCAGCCATGCAGCCGGCGGTCCTTTGTGGGAAACAGACAGACATATCAACCCTTCCAGCGACACTTCGCGGCAGGGACTGGCACAAATCCATGGCAGTGGCATCCTCATCCCGCGTGCAGATCACTCAGCGGCACGGCTTCGTGATCACGCTCATTGTACGCGCACCCGCCTGTTCCTTGACGAAATGACGAAACGGCAGGATACTCAAAGGCATCGGCATAGGATCTGAAAAACGGGGGCGGTCGGACGGGCGGCCCCAACAAAGGAGACGATCATGGACAGAAGCCTGTACCTGCCTTACATCACAAGCACCTTGCGGACTTTGGCGCAGACGCCTTCCCCCGCCGGCATGACCCAGTCGGCGGAGAAACTGCTGATGGACGAACTGCGCGCCCTGGGACTGGATCCCTGGCAAAGCCGGAAAGGCGCGGTGTTCTGCAGGCTAAATGACAAAAAAGGCCAGGGCATCCTGCTGTCGGCCCATATCGACACCCTGGGGCTGATGGTGCGCGCCGTCAAGGGGAACGGGCGCCTGCGCATCACCCAGATCGGCGGCTATCCCCTGCAGTACGCCGAGCAGGAGAACGTCACCGTCTTTACGCGCAAAGGGAGGGAAATACCGGGCACGCTGCGCATGAACCAGCCCGCCGTCCACGCCAACAAGGAGCTGCGGACCGCGGAGCGCACCGACGAAAACATGGAGGTGGTGCTGGACGCGCGCACCGCCACCAAAGAGGAAACGGAGGCGCTGGGCGTCGGCGCCGGGGATTATCTCGCGCTGGACCCGCGCTTTGTGCAAAGCGGCGATGGCTTCATCAAAAGCCGTCATATGGACGACAAGGCCTCGGCCGCGGTGCTGGCGGCGCTGGCCCGGGCTTTTGCCAACGGGGACGCGTCCTGCGGACGGCCGGTATACCTTCTCTTCACCAATTTTGAGGAGGTGGGCCATGGCGCCGCCGCCGGACATCCTGACGGGATCACGGACATGATCGCCGTGGACATGGGCGTGGTGGGCGACGACCTGCAGACGGACGAGTACAAGGTGAGCATCTGCGCCAAGGACTCCGGCGGCCCCTACAGCCGCGGGCTGACCGGCGCCCTGGTGGAGGCCGCGGTGAAAGGCGGCCTGAACTACGCGGTGGACATCTACCCCTACTACGGCTCGGACACAGACGCAGCCCTTGGCGCCGGGTGCGACTACCGCCACGCCCTCATCGGGCCCGGCGTCGCGGCCAGCCACGGCTATGAGCGCGTCCATGAGGACGGGCTGTGGAACACGCTGATGCTGCTGAAGGGATACCTGGGGGAGGCTTGACAGCCCGGACATGGGCGCGGCCCTGAGACAGCCTGTGGAACGCGCCGGCGCACTGAAGGGAACACGGACCCCAGGGAGCGGAAAGCAAAAGTGCAGTCACAAAAGCAGCCGGCGAGCAGGAATCCCGCCCCGGGGCAAAAGAAAAGGCGGAGCGATCCGCCGAGTCAATGGGATGATAAAAATAATCGGGCCGGGCAGGAAAGTCAGGCCAGGTAGCTGAGCGCGGCGAGCGCGGCGACGGTGCCGTCCGCCGCGGCGGTGGTCAGCTGGCGGATGCGCTTGCTGCGGCAGTCCCCGGCGACGAACACGCCCGGGGTGCCCGTCAGGCAGGCCTCGTCGGAGTCGATATAGCCGTAATCGTTCAGCCGGGCGACGCCGGCGAAGGGGCCGTTTTCAGGCTCCAGGCCGATGGCGACGAACAGGCCGTCGACCGGGACGCGCAGCTCTTCCCCCAGGCCTTCCCTGCGCACCAACACATGGGAGAGGCCGCCCTCCCCGCCGTGGATGGAGGCGACCTGCGCGCCAAAGACGCAGGAGACGTTCTTCCGCCCCTGCAGCGCCAGGGCCAGCCGCTCCTCGCCGGTAAAGAAATCCAGGTTCTGGATGACGGTGACATGGCCGCAGATGTCAGAAAGGAAGATCGCCTCCTGCAGCGCGGTGTTCCCGCCGCCCACCATCGCCACCTTTTTGCCGCGGTAAAAGTCGCCGTCGCACACCGCGCAGTAGCAGACGCCTTTCCCGGCCAGCTCCGCTTCGCCCGGGGCGCCCAGGCGGCGGTGCTTCGCCCCCGCCGCGATGATGACGCTGCGGGCCTCGTACACCGCGCCGTCGTCCGTCCGCACGGCCTTGCGCGCGCCGAGGTCATCCACTTTGGTGACGGACGCGATATCAAACTCCGCCCCCAGGTCGATCACCTGGCTGAAGAGGCGGTCGGCGAAGTCGCTGCCGGACATGCTGTCCGTTCCGGGGAAGTTCTCCACCTTCGGGGAATAAGCGATCTGCCCGCCGAAGGCGTTCTTTTCCAGCAGAAGGACGGACTTGCCCGCCCGGAGCGCGTAGAGCGCGGCGGTCATGCCGGCCGGGCCGCCGCCGATGATCAGGATGTCATGCAAGGAATTGGGCTCCTTCTGTAGGTTTCCTTCAGCAAACAGGAAACCCGGGGGATGTCATCCCCCGGCCCCCCTGACAAGGGACTTCGTCCCTTGACCCGCCGGTTCTATCAATGATGTATAACTGACTTCTTCAGGCTTTGAAAGCCCTGATAAAATCCGCGGCTCAGGCCGTGACGGCCTGCGCCTGCAGGAAGCGCTTGATGTCGGCGACGCCCACGTGCCGCTGGACAGCGTCCCCGTGCACGGCGGCCAGGGTGGGCGCCTGCTTGATGCCGTATTGCAGGGCCAGCTCCTTGTTTTCCACCGCGTACAGCTTCCGGTAGGCGACGCCCGCCTTGTCCAGCAGCATGGTGGCCGCGCGGCAGTTGGGGCAGGTCGCGGTGACGA
>CAZJCB010000256.1:0-3355 GCA_964544245.1 uncultured Christensenella sp. | reverse complement strand
ATCATGCGGTTGCCAGCGCTTCTTTCAGCCAGGCGGTCAGGTCCTGGCGGACCTGCTCCCGGTTGGTTTCGTTGAACAGTTCGTGCCGGGCGCCCTCGTACAGCCGGACTGTCACGTTTTTAAGCCCGGCGTCCCGGTGCTGCCCCGCCACCTTGTGCACCCCCGCGCCGCGCTCTCCCAGGGGGTCCTCCCCGCCGGAGAGGAAGAGGACGGGCAGGCCCCTCTTCATCGCCTTCAGGCGGTTCAGGTCTGTCAGGCGCAGAAGGCCCTGCAGCATGTCCCGGTACCCGCCCGGGGTGAACGCGAAGCCGCACAGCGGGTCCTCCATGTATTTCCTGACCTGCGCGCTGTCGCGGCTGAGCCAGTCGAAGTCCGTGCCGCCCTCCGCCTTGAACGGCTTGTTGTTCGCGGAGAAGGCCAGGCTGTCCAGGAATTTCGAGGGCTTCCTGCACCGGCCGGCGCGGCAGAGCAGTTCGGCCGGCACGAGCCCAAGGACGCACAGCGCCCTGCCCTTCCAACCGGTGCCCGAGAGCACCAGGGCGTCCAGGTCGTCCGGGTAGGAGACGGCGTATTCCCGCGCCAGGAAGCTGCCCATGCTTTGCCCCAGCAGGACGCGTTTCGCCCCCGGCGCGCGGCCGGCCAGGAAACGCATGGCGGCGTGCAGGTCCGTAACCGCCTGATCCCAGCCGCCCCTGTCGGCGAAATAGCCCTTGACGGGCGCGCCGCGTCCGTGGCCCAGGTGGTCGTAGCCCGCGGCCAGGAATCCCTCCGCCGCCAGGTGCTCGCCCAGCTCCCGGTAGCGGGCGATGTGCTCGGCCATGCCGTGGGAGATGAGCACGACGCCCAGGGGTTTCCCCGCGGGCTCCCAGAGCGTGATGTCCCGCCGGTAGGGGGACGGACCCGGGAAGGGCAGCTTTTTCACCCTGGCCTCTTTCATGGCTGGTACAGCCCGATCTTTTTGTATACCCTGCGCAGCGTCCGCCCGGCCAGCGCCTGGGCGCGCTCCGCGTTGCGCCTGAGCACCCCGCCCAGGTAGTCCCTGTCCGCCGTCAGCTCCCTGTATTTCGCCTGGATGGGCTGGAGCGCCGCGACGGTGGCCTCCGCGGCCTCCTCCTTGAGCTTCCCGTAACCCTGGCCGGCAAGCCTCGCGCACAGCGTTTCCACCGTCTCCCCGCCCATGGCGGACAGGATGGACAGCAGGTTGCTGACCCCGGGCTTCGCTTCCGGGTCAAAGCGGATCTCCGCCTCCGAGTCGGTCACCGCGCGGCGAAACTTGCGCCTCACGTCCTCCGGCCTGTCCGTCAGCGCGATGAAGCTGTCCTCCGCGTCGGACTTGGACATCTTCCTCTCCGGCTCCGTCAGGCTCATGATCTTCGCCGTTTCTTTCGGGATGTAGGGCTCCGGCACCGCGAACACGCCGCCGTAGAGCGCGTTGAAGCGCAGGGCGATGTCCCGGGTGATCTCCAGGTGCTGCTTCTGGTCGGCCCCCACCGGCACCAGCGCGGTGCCGTAGAGCAGGATGTCCGCCGCCATCAGCACCGGGTAGGTGAACAGCCCCGCATTTATGTTGTCGCTGTGCCTGGCCGCCTTGTCCTTGTACTGGGTCATGCGGCCCAGCTCGCCCATGTAGGTGAAGCAGCTGAGGATCCACGCCAGCTCGGCATGCTGGGGCACGTGGCTCTGGCAATAGATGATGTTCTTCTCCGGGTCTAGCCCCGCGGCGATGTAGAGCGCCGCGAGCTCCAGCGTCTTTTTCCGCAGGCCCGCCGGGTCCTGGCGCACGGTGAGCGCGTGCAGGTCGACGATGGAAAACAGGCAGTCATAATCCTTTTCCAGCAGGGTAAAGTTGCGGATGGCGCCGATGTAGTTGCCGATGTGGATGTGCCCGGAGGGCTGGATGCCGGAAAAAAGGACCGGCTTCCCCTTCGTTTCGCTCATGGGGGTTCCTTTCAGGTTAATTACAGGTTCATGTCCCGCTTGACGCGGCCGAAGGCCTGCGCGGCGAAGTCCAGGTCCGCATGGCTGTGCGCCGCGGAGATCTGGGTGCGGATGCGCGCTTTTCCCACCGGCACGACGGGGAAGCTGAAGGCGACGACGTAGACGCCCTGCTCCAGCATCCTGGCGGCCATCTCCCGGGCGACGTGCGCGTCGTAGAGCATGACCGGCACGATGGGGTGCTCCCCGGGCAGCATGTCAAAGCCCAGGCCGGACATCGCCCTGCGGAAGTACCCGGCGTTTTCGTGCACCCTGTCGCGCAGTTCCGTGGAGGCCTCCAGCAGGTCCAGCGTCTTCAGCGTCGCCGCGCAGATGGAAGGCGCCAGGGAATTGCTGAACAGGTAGGGCCGGGAGCGCTGGCGCAGCAGGTCCGTGATCGGCTTCCTCGCCGCGGTGAAGCCGCCGGACGCCCCGCCCAGCGCCTTGCCGAAGGTGCCGGTGATGATGTCCACGCGGCCCATCACCCCGCAGTGCTCGTGCGTGCCGCGCCCGGTCTCTCCCATGAAGCCGGTGGCGTGGCTGTCGTCCACCATCACCAGGGCGTCGTACCTCTCCGCCAGGTCGCAGATCTCCCCCAGTTTGGCGACGTAGCCGTCCATGGAGAACACGCCGTCGGTGGCGATCAGGCGGACGCGGCTGCCCTGCGTCTCCTTCAGGATGTCCTCCAGCTGCCCCATGTCGCTGTTGCGGTAGCGGAAGCGCTGCGCCTTGCACAGGCGCACGCCGTCGATGATGGAGGCGTGGTTGAGCTCGTCGGAAATGACCGCGTCCTCTTCCCCCAGCAGGGTCTCAAACAGGCCGCCGTTGGCGTCAAAGCAGGAGGAGTAGAGCACCGCGTCGTCCATCCCGAGGAAATCCGCCAGCCGCTGCTCCAGCTGCCGGTGGATGAGCTGCGTGCCGCAGATGAAGCGCACGCTGGACAGGCCGAAGCCCCAGGCGTCATAGCCGTTCTTGGCCGCCTGGACGATCCTCATGTCGCCGGACAAGCCCAGGTAGTTGTTCGCGCAGAGGTTCAGCACCCCGAGGGCCTTCGTGGTGTCGATGCGGCTGCCCTGGGGCGTCAGGATGACGCGCTCCTCTTTCAGGGTGCCGGCCTTCCTGATGTCCTCCAGCTGGGAAACGTAAAAAGACAGGGCTTTTTTCATGCTTGCGTCCGTGTGCACCTTGTTTCTTCCTTCCTAAATACGCTTTGGATGTTGTCTGTAAGGAACGCTCGGGGGATTCCATCCCCCGGGCCCCCAGGCAAGGGAGTTCCTCCCTTGACCCGGAATCAACAAGAAGGCCGGCAGGGATGATCATGCCCGTTGGGCAAGCAGCGTCAGCTCCACTGGAGGATGATCTTCCCGCTCTCTCCCGTGTT
>CAZJCB010000255.1:0-3369 GCA_964544245.1 uncultured Christensenella sp. | reverse complement strand
TTGCGCATGGCGCCGATGTGATACTGCTGCGCCCAGCCTTGCCGGCTGTAAGCCCCGCCCAGAGCGGTGAGGAGGGCTGTTCGGTAATGCTCCAGCGCCTTGCGGCTGACCTTGCGGCCTTCCATTCCGTCCTTCAGGGCTTTGTCAGCCTTTTTCATATCGGGGCCGGCGAAGGGTACGGTGTCCAGCGCGTGGTCTGACAGCCGGCAGCCCCGCTCATGGAAATATGCGACGCGGTTTTCAAGCGCCGCGATAACGTCCTCCGTCGAGGAGATGTTGATACCGGAAACCTCGGACAGTTTTTGAATGTAGTCAGAAAATCCGTCCCTGTCCGCGTTGATGGCCTTGTCGGGCCGGAAGGCGGGCAGCACGCGGACGGGAAAATCCGCTTCCCCGGCGATGGCTTCGTGGTATTCCAGCGTGTCCACCGGGTCGTCCGTCGTGCAGAGCGCCCGGACATTGAAGCGCCGGATGAGCCCGCGGGCATGGAAGTCGTTGCTTTTCAGCATCTCGTTGGCTGTATCCCAGATCCGCTGCGCCGAGGCGCTGCTGAGCGTTTCCCCGATGGAAAACACGCGCCTGAGCTCCAGGTGGGTCCAGTGATACAGCGGGTTTCCCGCCATCATGGGCATTGCCTCAGCGAAAGCGAAAAAGCGCTCCCTGTCGCCCGAGGTGCGGATGAATTCGTTGTCAAGCCCGTAGGCAGACATCCCGCGCCACTTGTAGTGGTCCCCGCCCAGCATCAGGTGCCCGATGTTGCGGAAACCGATGTCCTCCGCGATCTCCCGGGGCGGCAGGTGGCAGTGGTAGTCGATGATGGGCATCTCTTTCGCGTAATCGTGGTAGAGATGCTTCGCGGTATCCGAATGGAGCAGGAAGTCCTCCGACATGAACGGTTTCATGCTGACACCTCTCTCTTTTCTTGCTGAAACCAGTATATGCCAAAAGCGCCTTTGAGGCAATGACATGTGCAGGTCATTTGCGTGCAGAAGCAAACACGCCCCGGCGCAAGCCAGGGCGTGCAATGCTGAACAGACAGACCCTGATGCTTTATCAGAACGCGGCGCTGCCTTCCAATTCCCTGCCGACCGCTTCCCGGTTCAACGCCCCAAGGAGCTGCTCATGGCTTATGCCGTTGATGGTCTCGCCTTTGCGGGTGCGCACGGACACCGTCCCCTCCTCCGCTTCCCTGTCCCCGATGACCAGCATGTAGGGGATCTTCATCATCTGCGCCTCGCGCACCTTGAAGCCGATTTTCTCGTTGCGCAGGTCTGTTTCCACCCGCAGGCCGGCCGCTTCCATCTTCGCCTTCAGCGCTTTCGCCGCTTCGTCCGCGCGGTCGGTGATGGTGAGGATGCGCGCCTGCACCGGGGCGAGCCACAGCGGGAAGGCGCCTCCGAAGTGCTCTGTGAGGATGCCCATGAAGCGCTCCATGGAGCCGTAGATGGTCCTGTGGATCATCACAGGGCGGTGCTTTTCCCCGTCCGGGCCCGTATAGGTCAGGTCAAAGCGCTCCGGCAGGTTCATATCCAGCTGGATGGTGCCGCACTGCCAGGTGCGCCCGATGCTGTCGCGCAGGTGGAAGTCAATTTTCGGCCCGTAGAACGCGCCGTCGCCCTCGTTGATGCGGTAGGGCACCTTCAGCTCGTCCAGCGCGCTCCTGAGCCCCTCGGTCGCGATGGCCCACATCTCCTCCGTGCCGATGTGGTCTTCAGGCATCGTGGACAGTTCCACTTTGTACTTGAAACCGAATGCACCGTAGACTTCCTCCGCCAGCCTGTATACCCCGATGATCTCGTCCTTGACGTGCTCCTGGGTCATGTACAGGTGCGCGTCGTCCTGGGTGAAGCAGCGGACCCGCATCAGCCCGTGCAGCGCGCCGGATTTCTCATGCCGGTGGACCAGGCCCATCTCGCCCATCCGCACCGGCAGGTCCCGGTAACTCCACAGCCGCCTCTTGTAGGCCAGGATCCCGCCCGGGCAGTTCATCGGCTTGATGTCGAAGTCCATTTCGTCAATCTTTGTCGTGTACATGTTGTCCCGGTAATAGTCCCAGTGCCCGCTGCGTTCCCACAGCTCGCGGCTGAGCATCAGAGGGGTCCTGATCTCCTCATACCCGTGCTCCCGGTGGATCTGCCGCCAGAAATCCTCCAGGATATTTCGCAGCATCATGCCCTTGGGGTAAAAGAAGGGGAAACCCGGCCCCTCGTCCAGGATGTCGAACAGGTCAAGTTCGCGCCCCAGCCTGCGGTGATCGCGCTTTTTGGCCTCCTCGATCTGGGTGAGGTAGGCGTCCAGCTCCTCCTTGTCAAAGAAGGCTGTGCCGTAGATGCGCTGCAGCATTTTGTTTTTCTCGCTCCCGCGCCAGTAGGCGCCGGCGAGGCTGGTCAGCTTGAAGGCCTTGACCTTTCCGGTGCTGGGCAGGTGGGGGCCGGCGCACAGGTCGACGAAGTCCCCCTGCCGGTAGAAGGACAGCTCCGCGTCCTCCGGCAGGTCGCGGATCAACTCGACTTTGTATGGCTCGCCGCGCTCCTGCATCAGTTTGACGGCTTCCTCCCTTGGCAGGGTGAAGCGCTCTTCGCGGTCATTTTTCTTGATGATGCGCGCCATTTCCTTTTCGATTCGGGGCAGGTCTTCCGGCGCGAAAGGTTCCTCGACGTCAAAGTCATAATAGAACCCGTTTTCAATCGAGGGTCCGATGGCCAGCTTGGCCTTGGGGAAGAGGTTCTTGACCGCGCTGGCAAGCACATGGCTGGCGGTATGGCGCAGGAAATGCCTGGCCTCCTCGTCATCAAAACTGACCGGGTCCAGTTCGCCGCCCTCAGTGATCGGGCGCATCAGTTCCACGAGCTTTCCGTTGTGCCGCGCGGCGATGGCGTTTCTGCGCGCTTCGGGGTCCAGGTCCCTGAAAATATCCAGCGCGTTTGTACCTTGCTCAAATTCCTTCAGCTGCCCTTTGACAATGATCTGCATATCTGTCCTCCTGCGATGACGTTTACCTATAGTAAAATAAAACACCCACCCTCATCGGGACGGATGTGTCACTCCGCGGTTCCACCCTGGTTGCCATGGTTCTCTTGCCATGGCCGCTCTTTGGCGCAGTATCGCGCGCTCCGCGTCCAGGTCAGGCGGGCGGTGCCGTTCCGGATTCCGTTCCCGGGCGCGTTTCCAGCCATGCCGCGCCCTCTCTGCCGGGTGGTTTCCGGGGGCTTGTTCCCCTTCATCCCTGAATGGCTGAAAGTATATACCCGCGTGCAAAAAACGTCAACCTTCGGCGGATTTTCATACAAATGTCCGTATGCAACATGTTTCTGTGCGGCTTTGCCGTCCTTTTCAGGGCCTGCCAAACGTGTTATAATCCCCTATACG
>CAZJCB010000254.1:757-3373 GCA_964544245.1 uncultured Christensenella sp. | reverse complement strand
CCAACCCTTTTCGTGGCCTGATTATACAGAAAAGGCGGCGGAAAAGAAAGAAAGGCGGGCGCGTTGCCGGCGGCCCCGGGAGCGGACAAGCCGGGGACAAAATGAGAAAATTCTCATCTGATAATTGTTGACACGCTATACTATGCGGCGTATGATACTGTTCAAAGGAGGTGCTGAATGGACGCACAGATGAAACGGGGGCTGACCGAGGCCTTGGTGCTGGCCATCCTCAACGGGGGCGATTCCTACGGCTACCGGCTCTCGCGCCAGGCGGGGGAGATCATGCCCCTGTCGGAGTCTACGCTCTACCCGGTGCTCAAACGCCTGGAGGAAGCCGGGGCGGTCGGGACCTATTCCCGCGAGCATGGCGGCCGGCTCCGGCACTATTACCGGATCACGGAAAAGGGCCGGGAACAGATGCTGCTTTTCGCAAGGGAATGGGAGGAACTGGGAAAGGTCTACGAACTGGTCCGCAAGGCGGAAACGGAGGGCGCGCCGGAAGCGCGAGAGGGGGAGGAAACAGCATGAAACGCGAGGAATACCTGAACAAACTGAAGCTGACGCTGGAAGGGCACGATTTTGCCCAGGTAGAGGAGGCCATCGGATACTTCGACGAATTGCTGCAGGACCGCATGACGGACGAAGGCCTGCCCGAAGAGGAAGCGGTCGCCGGGATGGAGGCGCCGGAAGACATCGCGGCCAGGCTTAAGGAAGAACGCCGAAAAGAACATCAGACGGGCATAAAAGCCGAGCCCGCCGGGGAGCAGCCGCTTTCCGGCGTCAAGACCATCCGCGCCCGCGCGGACCAGGTGCGCTCCATCCGCATCAGGGACCGCAATACCAGGCTCACCGTACGCGGCGCCGAGGGGGAAGACATCGTGATCCGGCATCCCGAAACGGAAAAGATCCGCTACACCTTCTCCCTGGAAGGCGGCCGGCTGAGCCTGCTGCGGGAACCCGTCGACTTCGCCTCCATCATGTTCAGCCTGGACTTCCTCGCCCGGGAGATGCGGGAGGTCTCCGTCGAGGTCCCGCGCGAGCTGGCGGCGGAACTGGACCTGCGCACCTCCAACGCCAGGCTGGAACTGGAAGGGTTCACCTGCTGGGGCCAGGCGCTGGCCGCCACCAGCAACAGTTCGCTGACGGCCAGAAACCTGCAGACGAAACGGCTGGAACTCACCAGCAGCAACGGCTCCCTGGCCCTTCAGGGGCTGCGCGTGCAGCAGGACCTCCGCGCCGCCACCAGCAACGCCAGGATCACGGCGGAGGACGTTTTCGCGCCGCAGTCCCTCACGCTCAAAACCAGCAACGGGAGCATCAGCGTGTCCAAACTGGACAGCCGGGAAATCTCCCTGACCACCTCCAACAGCGGCGTCAAGGGCACCCTGCCCGGAAAACTGGAGGATTATACCGTCAAGGCGTCCACCAGCAACGGCAAGAACAGCCTGCCCAGGGAGCGGGCCGGGGGCGACAAGGCGCTCACCGTCCACACCAGCAACGGGAGCATCAGCCTGGGGTTTGAGGGATAAATTCCGTTGACAGCAAAAGGCCTCCGGCCTGATGACCGGGGGCTTTCTTTGGCAGACAGCCGTTATTGCAAGGCTTCCAGCGCCCTGAACACTTCCTCGATGTCCGGCAGCTGGCCGATCTCGTATTCCTTCACCCACTGGATGACGCCATGCTCGTCCACGATAATATTCACGCGGCCGGAGGCGCCGAGGCTCTCCAGGAAGATGCCGTAGTCCTGGGCCACTTTCCCGTGGGGATAAAAATCGGAGAGCAGTTTGGTCTTCCGGATGCTGAGCACCTGCGCCCAGACTTTCTTGCTGGCCGCCGGGTCCACGCTCATCCCCAGGGCCACGGTGTTCAACTTTTCAAAGCGGTCGCGGTTCGCCTCCAGCGCGCGCATCTGGTCCGTGCAGACGCCCGTCCAGGCCAGCGGATGCCAGGACAGGAGCACCTTTTTGCCTTTCAGGTCCGACAGGGTCACCTTGCCGTCCTGGTTGTCCGCCAGGGTAAAATCCGGCGCCTTCATGCCTTTTTGCAGTTTCATCGTCGCGTTTCCTCCCAATCTTGGGGGGCTCTCCCCCTGAACTATGATTGGATGATACCCCGGCGGGCGCCGCTTTACGCGCCTTGGGCGCGATGATATACTCGCCGCGGAAGGGCCAACGACAGGATAAGGAGCGCAACCATGCTGCCACGAGTACAGCTGCTGGCCACGGGCGGCACCATCGCCAGCCAGGAGACGGACCAGGGCCTGGTGCCTTTGACCGGGGCGGAGGGCATACTCAGCTTCATGCCCAGCCTGAAAGACCGGGCGGCCGTCACGGCGCGGGACGTGTTCATGCTGGACTCCAGCAACATCCAGCCGGAGGAATGGCAGCTGCTGGCGCAGGCCGTGCGGGAAGCGGCGGGCGATGCCGAGGGCATCGTGATCACCCACGGCACGGACACCATGGCCTATACCGCCTCCGCCCTCTCCTTCATGCTGCCGGGCATCCGCATCCCGGTGGTGTTTACCGGCTCCCAGCTGCCCCTGCGCCACGCCTATTCGGACGCCCCGGGCAACCTCCGGGAGGCCTTCGCCATGGCCGCCTCCGGCCGGCCGGGGGT
>CAZJCB010000254.1:0-747 GCA_964544245.1 uncultured Christensenella sp. | reverse complement strand
CTTCGACTCCATCAACGCGCCGCCGGTGGGGGTCTTTGACGCCGACGGGCTTCACCTGTCCCCCGAGCCGGAGGGCTGCGGGGTTCCGGATGTCTCCGACCCGCTGGCCATCGACCCGCGGGTGTTCCTGCTGAAGATGATGCCGGGCACGGACCCGGAAATCTTTGACCATATCATCCGGGCCGGCTACCGCGGGCTGGTCATGGAGGCCTTCGGGCTGGGCGGGCTGCATTACATCCGCCGCAACCTCATTCAAAAGCTGCATGACCTGAGCCATGCCGGCATCATCACCCTGGTCACCACGCAGTGCCTGTACGAAAAAGCCGACTTCACCATCTATGAAGTCGGCCGGGGCATGATCAGGGGCGGCATCTACGGCGCGCACGACATGACCACCGAAGCCGCCGTCACCAAGCTGATGTGGGCCCTGGGCGACCTGGACGGGCGGCGGCAGCTGCTCACCCGCTGCCTGGCGCACGAGATGAACGCGAACACCGCGGCAGGCTGAGGCTTTCGGTTAAAAATCTATCCAATGCGTCCCTGTCGCAAAAACAACAGGCGCCTCAAACACGTTCCGTTTTGCAATGAGTCCCCGTCGCTGCCAGGTCCGCGCGTGAACACGCCTGGAAATCCGGCTTTTCCGGCGGTTAAATGCTTTCAGGGTCAAAAAAGCGAGGAAACTCAAGGGATCCCAGCCTTCCATTTAGCCGCCGGACGCCCGGCGCGGGCCGGCGGTTAAGGCGGTCA
>CAZJCB010000253.1:0-3380 GCA_964544245.1 uncultured Christensenella sp. | reverse complement strand
TGCCGATTTTCCCAGTCCTGTCAAGGCCTCCGGGGTTTTTCCGCTTCGGGGATTAATCGGTATTAATCGGTATTAATGGCGGTTAATTATTGCCGTCCGCCTGATACCGCCTGGATCAGGCGACGCTGGCGGCCAGGAGGCCTGGATGCAGCTCCGCCAGGGGGCCGTCGGGGCGGCCGGCGCCTTCCTTTCTGGGGGCGGCGACCTTCCGGATGAACCCGGCGGCGACCAGTTCGTCCAGCGCCCGTTCGAAGGTCTCCGGCCGGCTGTATGTCTTCTTTTTGCGCATCGCGTTTTTGACCCTGGCGACGCTGACGAGCGGCTCTCCCCGGCGCACCAGCCAGCCCAGCATCTCGTTCCCTTCCGGGGAGAGGTCCTCGTCCCCGTTGACCAGGCGCATCGCCTGGTCGCGGAACCAGCGGGCGATCCGGACGGCGCCTTTCATGGCCTCCCCGCCGATCTCAAGGCTGTCGTCCGCCAGCAGCTGCAGCAAGCCCGCGATGCGCACCGTGTTCCCGCACAGCTTGCCGCCCCAGCCCTGCGCCAGGTTGGCCAGGGAACCGCCGGGGTTGAGCTGCTCCTCCACTTCCTTGAACCAGGCCTTGCGCGCCGCCTTTGCAGGGGGCGACAGGGTGAGGGTGACCGGGTCCGGCTCCCTGAGGATCCGCTCCAGGCGCTGGGCGAAGCGTTCCATCAGCGCCATGTCCACCGGGATCCCTTCGTCCTCCCGCGCGCCCACCCGGCTCCTGGGCATCGCCGCCAGGAAACGGCTGGCCATGCCGCGCCCCGCCAGGTTCGGATCCGTCAGGAAGCCGATCAGCATGTCCGGCTGCACCGCCAGGCACAGGGACAGGCAGGCCCTCGCGATGCGGTCCTTCGCGCGCCCGATGCGTTCCACCTTGACCGGTTCCCCGGAGTAGCCTTTCAGCACCACGTCCACGTTGGCCACGCCGCTGCTGCTGTAGCCGCCCGCCAGGGTGCTGAAGAACACGCCCTCCGCGCTGACCACCGCCATGCGGCCGCCGTTTTGCGCCATCGTCCGGGTGAGCGCTTCGGGCGTCGCGTCGGTGAGGATGAGCTCGTAGGGCCTGACCTCTTCCATCCCGTTCATCTCGTCGATGAGGTCCGCCACCTGCTGGCGCTCGCCCGCCTTCTTCGCCCGGGCGAGCTGCTCCTTGAGCATTTCCACCGTCTCCTCATAGTGGCGCACCGCGGGGGCGCGGCGCTCGTCCTCCTCCTTTTCATAGCGGTACAGGGAGGAGAACACCAGTTTCATGCAAGCGCTCTTGCGCTCGGAAGGGTTGGCGCCGATGGCGATGTAGAGGTGGCAGGGCTCCTCGTAATCCTCCGCGACCCTGACGCCCGCCCTGCCGCACGCGGCGGCGCTGAGCGCGCCCAGGACCATGCAGGCGGACATGCCGGGCGACACCTGCACGCTGTCGGCCACCGTGACCGCCACCTGCCTGCCCAGCTCCGGCAGCGCGTCCAGGGGAAAGGGCCCGGGCGGCTCTCTCCCCGGCAGCGGGCCCCAGGGCATCGGCTCCTCCCCCAGGGCGGGCGCCGGCTCCGCGCTCACCGTCTCCTCATCTCCAGCCGCTTCCCCGCTGCCTGTCGATTGTTTCCCAACAGCTTGACCGCCGCTGACCGATTGCTTCCCGATTGCTTCTCCCGCCTCGCTTTCGACGGGTTCCTCCTCCTCCAGCCAGTAGGGCAAGGGGCTGTCCGGATGGGCTTTCATCCAGAAACGCCGCAGCTTTTCCCTTCCTTCAAAGGTGGCGTACAGTTCTTTCACTTGAGCGATCTCGGTTTCATACAGGTAAGCGGTCTCGGTTTCTTTCATTTTCTCCTCCTGACGGGACATAATGTTCCCTTTAAGAAGATTATACCATATATAGTAAAGAATTCAAGGCATTTTATTTGTCTATTTACTATTTATATGATTTGTAAGAACTATTGTTCTTTGCCGCTGGAATGCCTTTGGCTTGGAATTCCGCACAAAACACCGCAACAATTCACGGAAAACCCTTGAATCTTGTGGAGGATGCGTTTATACTGCTCTATATATTGTGGAGAGGGGCGGATGCCGGCCGTGAATCCTTTGGCTGTATTCGGCATAACTGTCTGCGGCGTGTCCGCGCTGCTCCTTTTCGCGCTGAACCTGAAGGCGGAAAAGAACGACCGCGCGCAGCTCAGCCGTCTGCGGGAAAGCCCCCTGTACAGGGAACTGAAGGGGAAGTTGCTGGAACTGGACCGCTACGACATCGACGCCCTGCGCATCGAGTGCAGCGGCGTCACCGTCACCAGCGTCTGCCCCGCGCACACGGTGCTGAGCTTCTCCTTCAAGCAGAACGGCAACAGCATGCGCAACGACGCGCACACCCGGCTGTACGCCGAGCTCATCGCCCGGGACTTCCCACTGTTCACCCAGCGGCACGCCTACAAGCTGTCCTCATACCGCGTGTTCCGGGTCAACGGAAAGCCGGAGCAGGCCTACGCTTTCATCATGCGCCGCGCCTACAAGGATTTCCTGCTGGCCGAGCGCAGCCCTGCCCAGCTGAGGATCCTGTAGCCCGGATTCCGCATATGAATGGGATATCTCGCCGCCGGAAGGCGGTTTTTATCCGGCAGCGGAATGAGCGGATAGATGTCAGGATTCCGGCAGTTTCGGCAGGCTGGCGTCGATTTTTGACTCCACATAGCCCTTCAGCAGCATCAGGGGGACGCGGGCGGGCATTTCGCCCACCCTGTCGATGCCGCCCGCCAGGACGGCCCGCAGGAAGGAACACTCGCCGCCGCTGAGCCAGAGCCGCTTCGGGGCGTCGTTCCCGCAGGCAAGGCAGCAGATCCCGCCCTCCTCAAAGAGCAGGAAACCACCCTCCTCCCCCATTTCCTTGCCGCAGCGCACGCAGTGATTCAGCCTGGGCTTGAAGCCTGTGACCGCCGCGAAATGCAGCAGGAAGGCGCAGGTGACGGCGTCCGGGGGCAGGGCGGTGAACGCCAGGCGCTTGAGCGAGCGGACCAGCAGGATGAACAGGTGCGGGTTGGGCTCCTCCAATTGGGACGCCTTCAGCGCGGCGCTCCCCATCAGGGCGGCATGGGACAGGCGGCCGTAGTCCAGGCGCAGGGGGTAAAACGTCTCGATGACGGAGCAGGCGTGCACGATCTCCCGCCCCTTGCCGGCAAAGAACACGTACTCCCCCAGGGTGAACAGCTCGCCGGCAGCCGTCAGGGGGCTTTTCGGCTTCCGGCAGCCGCGGCACAGCGCGTCCACCCGGCCGTTCTCCGGGGTGATGAGCGTCAGGATGCGGTCGTTCTCCCGCCAGTCGGTCCGGGCCAGCACGAGGGCCTGGGTGGTGCGGTACGCCATGCCTGCCCCTTTC
>CAZJCB010000252.1:1160-3402 GCA_964544245.1 uncultured Christensenella sp. | reverse complement strand
GGCTACCTGAACATGGTGATGCTGGGGCTGACGGACAATTTCCTGGTCTACATCCTCCCCGCTGTCGTCGCGCCGTTCAACATCATCCTGGTAAAGACCTATGTGGAGTCCATCCCGGCGGAACTTGAGGAGAGCGCCTTGATGGACGGCGCGGGCACCCTGAGAATATTCACAAGGATCATCTGGCCGCTGAGCATTCCCATCCTGGCTACCATAGCGATTTTCGGCGCGGTCGGCCAGTGGAACTCCTTCACCGATTCCCTGATCTACATGCAGTCCACGCCCGGGCTGTATACCCTGCAGCACCGGCTGTACATCTACCTGAACACCAACACCAACCTGGGGGCCGTCCTGGGCGGGGGCAGCGTGGACAGCGCCATGGCCGCCCAGCTGATGCAGAACACCCTCAACGCGAAGGTCATCAAGTACACGATTTCCATGGTGACCATCATCCCGATCCTGATGGTCTATCCCTTCATGACCCGGTACTTCCAGAAGGGCATCATGCTGGGCGCGGTCAAGGGCTGACCCGCTGCGCTGAACAACAATATAGGAGGAAGACACGATGAAACTGATGAGGCGGCTGCTTCCCATCCTGCTCGCCCTAACGCTGCTGGCGGGGCCCCTGCCCGCGGCGCTGGCGCAGCAACCCGTCACGCTGACCTGCTACAGCCAGCTCGCCAACTGGGACGGCGAACTGACGGGCTGGTTCGCGAAAATCCTGCAGGACCGGTTCAACGTCAGGATCAACATCATTCCGGACAACGAGGGCGTGTTCGAGACGCGCATGGAGTCCGGCGACCTGGGCGACATCGTCATCTGGGGCTCGGACGGGGAGGAATACCTGCAGGCGGTGGAGTTCGGAATGCTCTTTGACTGGGAAGACGAGGACCTGCTGGCGGAATACGGCCCCTACATCCTGGAGAACATGGGCCCCGCGCTGGAGAAGAACCGCAAGCTGTCCGGCGGGAACGTCTACGGCTTCGGGCACAACGTCGCCACCACCGCGCTGGACCATGAGTCCTTTTTCTACACCTGGGACCTGCGCTGGGACCTGTACAAGCAACTGGGCTACCCGGAGATCAAGGACCTGGAGGGCTTGGTGCAGGTGTTTGAGCAGATGAAGGCGATCTGCCCGACGGATGACAACGGCAACGAAACCTACGCCGTCTCCCTCTGGCCCGACTGGGACGGGGATATGGTCATGTATGTCAAGGCCACGGCCACGGCCTACTACGGCTATGACGAACTGGGCATCGGGCTCTACGACCCGGAAACCGGGGAGTATTTTGACGCGCTGATGCCCGACGGACCCTACCTGAGGATGGTGAAGTTCTATAACACGCTCTTCCGCAAGGGCCTGCTGGACCCCAACTCCATGGTGAACACCTACGACACGATGATCGAAAAGGTCCAGAACGGCGGCACCTTCTGGAGCATCTTCAACTATTCCGGTTCCCTGGGCTACAACACCCTGGCACACCAGGCGCAGAACAAGATGATGATGACCTGGCTGCCGGAAGAGGCCAGCCCCATCGTCTACGGGATGAACGTGCAAGGTATGGAGCGTATCTGGTCCATCGGGGCGAAGTCCATGTACCCGGAGCTTTGCATGGAGATCATCAACTGGCTGAGCACACCGGAAGGCCGCCTGACCAGCGAATACGGCCCCAAAGGGCTAACCTGGGATTATGATGAGAACGGCAAGACCTATTTCACCGAACTGGGCAAGTCCACCAAAGCTGACCGCAAGGTCAACCTCAGCGAAAAGACCAACGGTGAATGGAACGGCCTGTTTGGCGAAGGCTCCAACCAGATGAACAACACCACCTGGTCCATCAACGCCACCAACCCTGACTCAGGCGAGCGCTACCTGTCAGATTTCTGGGCCAGCAACCAGGTTGCGGCAAACTCGGAGATTGAGCAGGACTGGCGCGACTACACCGGCTTTGACAACATCCAGGCCTTCCTGGAGAGTCGGGACTATACTGTCGCGCCCGGCACCTCCTACTCCATCGGGGTGCGCGGCGACGACCTGAAGGTCAAGTGGACCCAGGTCACCAAGACCATCCGCGACGGCACCTGGAACGCCATCTACGCCAAGAACGACGGGGAGCTGAACTACCTGCTCAAGGACATGGCGAACAAGGCGAAGGCCTACGGTTATGAGGAATGCGTCGCCTGGTCCCTCAACGAGGCGGCCATCCGCCGCGGGCTGGAGCTGGAGGCGCTGGGAGATCCC
>CAZJCB010000252.1:0-1060 GCA_964544245.1 uncultured Christensenella sp. | reverse complement strand
CCGGGCGCGACCTCAAAGGACAGGTTGACGTCCTGGCCCAGGGCCTCCTGCTGGGAATAGCACAATATGTCGCCCTTGACGGGCACGATCTGTGCCTCCAGCATCTCCGCCTTGACCAGGCCGCGGTTGCGGACCAGCAGGGTGTACTGGAGGATGACGTAGTCCTCGGCGTTTCCGGTCAGAGCGCTGTCATAGACGACGCCGCGCGCCGCGTTGTTCTTCAGCAGGCCGGCCAGCCGGTCAAACTCTGAGCGGTATTCGCCGGCTGGGAGCACCTGCACGCCCTCCACCCTCATCTCCAGCCGGGCGTTCGCGATGCCCCAGACAGTAGCGCCGCCGATGAGCAGCGCCAGGACGGCCAGGATGAGCGCGGCCTTTTTCATCAGTGTCCCTGCAGCAGGATCTCGTTCATCTTCTGGATCATCTCGCTGTCCTTGAGTCTGAACTGGATCTCCACCCGGCGGGACGCGTCCATGTTTTCGGATCCGTCGGGGGAATAGATGCGGTCGGAATAGCTCCTGCCCTTGGCGGTGAGGATGCTCTGCAGTTTCTGCCGCTGCACGGCGGAGAGCGCCGGCATCTCCAGGCAGTAGGTGGCCACGCCCAGCGCGCGGTCCTGGGAGAGCTGCAGGTTGAACAGGTAGCTGCCCTTGGAGTCCGTATGCCCCTCCACCACGATTTCCGCGACGTAGGCCTCATATTCCGGCCTGAGCAGGACGCTTAAGTAGACCGGGATCAGCCTGGAGAGCTGCGCCTGGCCGGAGGGCAGCAGGACGTCCTCCCCGGTCTGGAACATCAGCTGGCTGTCCAGCATGATGTCGCCGGTGTCCTCGTTCACCTTGACGCCCAGGTTGCTCTGGGCGAAGGCCAGGCTGAGGTCCTGGATGATCTTGGTGCGCACGCCCAGCAGCTCGTCGATCTGGCGCTGCTGCTGGTTCATCGCCAGCTGCATCTCATCCAGCGAAGTTTCCTGGGCGGCCAGCTGCAGCTGCAGCAGGGCCTGCTCGTCCTGCTGGGTCCTCAGCGCCGTCTGCGCTGCGTTCAGTTCGTCTTCTTGCTG
>CAZJCB010000251.1:0-3405 GCA_964544245.1 uncultured Christensenella sp. | reverse complement strand
ACGGCTGGCTGTACGAACAGGAGCGCATGCATGGAACACGATAACAAACGGAGTGCATCGTCCGAGGCCGCCATTGAGAGGTGGCTCGGCAAGCAGATAAAACAGATGGGCGGCCTATACCTGAAATTCACGTCCCCCGGCAACATCGGCGTGCCGGACCGCATCATCATCCTCCCCGGCGGCAAGGTGATGTTCGTCGAACTGAAAGCCAGCAACGGCCGGCTTACCGCCATGCAGGTGTTCCAGATCAATCGCCTCTGGGCGTTGGGCTGCAATGCCCGCGTCGTGTACGGCATGCGCGGCGCGAGGCAACTGAAGGAGGAACTCAACGGTGAAGATTAAAGTTAGGTTTTCACAGAGGGAGGTGATGCCAAAATGAGGTACATCCCACACGATTATCAGCAGTATTCTGAAAGCCGGATCGTGAACGCGCCAGCTATCGCGCTTTTTCTGGAGATGGGCCTTGGTCTACGGTAAATCAGTAATCACCCTCTCCGCCATCAAGCGCCTGATCCAGGAGCGTAGCGATGTCAAACGCGTCCTGGTCATCGCGCCCCTGAAGGTCGCGGAGGCAACATGGACCAACGAAGCGGCAAAGTGGGACCATCTTTCCGGCCTGCGACTGTCGCGCGTGTTGGGCACCGAGGCACAGCGCAAGGCCGCCCTGGCCACGCCGGCCGATGTCTACATCATCAACCGGGACAACGTGGTCTGGCTGGTGGAAATCCTTCACCCAGCCTGGCCCTTTGACATGGTGGTCGTTGATGAACTGACCAGCTTCAAAAACCCTGCGGCTAAGCGCTTTAAGGCGCTGAAGAGCCGCCTGCCCGCCATCAAGCGCGTGGTCGGCCTGACCGGAACCCCAGCGCCAAACGGCATTCAGGACCTCTGGAGCCAGATGTACCTGCTGGACCAGGGCAAGCGCCTGGGCCGCAACATTACCGCGTACCGGGAGGCGTACTTCACGCACAACCCCTGGACGCATGAGTACAAGCCACTGCCCGGCGCGGACGCGAAGGTGCGCGAGCTGATCAGCGACCTGTGCGTGAGCATGAAGGCCGAGGACTACCTGAGCCTTCCCGACGTGATCATTGACGATATTCCGGTGATGCTGGATCCGCCAGCCAAGGCCAAGTACCTGGAGATGGAGAGCACCATGCTGCTTGAGGCGGGCGGCGAGACAATCACCGCCGCCAATGCCGCGGTCCTGACCGGCAAGCTGCTGCAGCTTTGCAGCGGCGCGGCATACACAGCCGAGGGCGAAGCGGTGCCCGTTCACGAATGCAAGCTGGATTCGCTGTCGGAGCTTATCGAGGGCCTGCATGGAGAGCACGCGCTGTTGTTCTACGGCTACCAGCATGAACTCCCCCGCATCGCGCAGACGATCCGGAAGAACAAACCCCGGCTGCAGGTACGGAAGTACCAGGGCGCGGCGGATGCGGAAGCCTGGAATCGCGGGGAGATTGATGTGCTTCTGGCGCACCCCGCCAGCTGCGCGTACGGCCTGAACCTCCAGCAAGGCGGGCACCACATCATCTGGTACACGTTGAACTGGTCCCTGGAGCTGTACCAGCAAGCCAACGCGCGCCTGCACCGGCAGGGTCAGGAGCACCCGGTGATCATCCACCGACTGATCGTCCAAGGCGGTATGGACCAGGCGGCGGCAAAGGCGCTGGAGCGCAAGGACGGCATTCAGGAAGCCATGATCCAGGCGCTGAAGGCGCGGATAGCTCAGGTGAGAGCATGATGAAGGCCATCCGGGACGCGCGAGAAATCCCAGTGCAGGAAATCCCGCCGGAATACTCCTGGACGATCGCGGCAGGAATGAATCACTCCAGCCTGGCGCGCCACCTGTGCGATCTGGGGCGGGAATCCAAAGGGGTGGTCTGCAAGGCCTGCGATGCGCAGTGCGCGTTTGGCCGGCACTACCTGGGCATCAAAGACCCGGAGTACAAGTTCCAGAAGAAGCGGCCACTGTCCAAGCGCGTGGTCCAGGTCAGCGAGAAGGACGGGACCATGATTGGCGAATGGGACACGGTGAAGGAAGCAGCGGAGAGCCTGGGGATTCGTCACAAGACTAAGATCAGCAACAGCCTCACATATGGCTTCCCATATCACGGCATGTACTGGCGCTGGGTGGAGACGGAAGGATGAAAGGAGATGGAACATGAATCGTGCTGAGCGTAGGGCGGGCGCAAAAATGCAGCGGAGCCTTGTCCAAAGGATACACACCGAAAAGGAAAAGCGGAGGGAAGCAAACAAGGCCATATCATTCCAGAACAAGATGTACCTGGCGGCAATGGTTCTCGCACTGCACCGGGAGTTTGATTTCGACACCGAGCGCTGCCTGAAGGTGCTGAACTCGATCACCGATATCGTGTTCCAGGCTGACTGCGCGGCAGTCCTGATGGAGCAGGCCCTGGACGAGGTCGGTATTAGTATCACTGGCGGCGACGTGGAGGTGGAAGGATGAACTTTGTTTTTAATCAAACCGGAGAAAACAACATCCAAATAGGCAGCATCGAAAACGGAAAGATGACGAGCTTTGAAAAGACATTGCAGGCGGTGAAAGCCTGGTCAATCGAGCGCGGGATAAACGGTGCCAGCCCGGTGAGCCAGATGCTCAAGCTGACGGAGGAGGTGGGCGAGTTGGCGGCGGCAATCGCCCGGTCCCAGGTCGCGGAGGCGGCGGATGCCATTGGCGATACCCTGGTTGTGTTGACCATCCTCTGCCAGCAGCTTCGGCTGGAACTGCCAGAGTGCTTTGATCTCGCATACCAGACCATCAAGGGCCGGCAGGGTAAAACCATCAACGGGGTATTTGTGAAGCAAAACGATATCAAGGAGGGCGGCGAATGACCATGTCCGCTGAGCAGTTTTTGAACTCCATCAGGTACCTTGATTTTGAAATCGCGGCGCTGGACCACGAGCGTGTGCGCCTGGACAGCCAGAGGCAGGATATCCTGGAAAAGGCGGAGAACATCACGGTCAGCTTCTCCGGAGTGTGTGTACAAACGGGAGTCTCAAGCAAGACGGAGTCTCTCGGGCTGGAGCTGGCCGGCACCCCGACCCCGGAGCAACTGGTGAGAAAGCTGAACTCCTTTCAGTACCGCATCAATAAAAAGATCGATGAACTGGTCGGCCGGGCCATTCGCGAAGAAGGCTTTTGTTCGGATGAAGTAGAGTTGACTCATCTTGCCGGGAAAACTTTGAGAATCAACGCAGCCGGTATCCGGGGCGGGGCCGGCGGCGTCAGAGGCATCGTCGTGTTCTATGATGTGACGGACATACGCCGTCTTGAAAAGATGAGGCGTGATTTCGTTGCCAATGTTTCCCATGAACTGCGGACGCCGTTGACTTCGCTCAAAGGGTTTGTCGAAACCCTTCTTGACGGGGCCATGAATG
>CAZJCB010000250.1:0-3406 GCA_964544245.1 uncultured Christensenella sp. | reverse complement strand
GGGGATCTCCACGGCGGCGTCCTTCAGGTGAACAGCGGAGGCGTCCCCCAGGATGAACAGGGTCAGCGCGGAGATGACGGAGCCCAGCACGATGGTCACGATGAACAGGGGCACGTCCACGTAGGACGCGAACAGGCCCTTCAGCAACCCGATCAGCAGCGACAGCCCGACGCAGACCGCGAAGGCCGCGGCCAGGCTGCCCGTGGCGATCGCGATTTTCCCCCCGATGATGGCGGCCAGGCTGACGCAGGCGCCCAGGGACATGTCAAAATTGCCCGAGCCAAAGACGAATACGGCGCCCAGGGCCACCAGCGCGGTCGCGATCACCTGGTTGAGCAGGCTTTGCAGGCTCATCCCGTTCAGGAGGGCGCCGCCGGTCGCGGCGCTGAAAAAGGCGACCAGTATCATCAGGCCCAGCATCGGGAAGTAGTTCCTGACCTTGTCCCAGTTTTTCTTTATCATCTGCTCCATCCCCGCTTATATCATGCGCTCGATGATCTGCAGTTCCGACAGGTCCGGGCTGCGGCGGAACTCGCCGGACAGCTTCCCGTTCTTCAGGATCAGGATCCGGTCACACATCCCGATCAGCTCGGGCAGCTCCTCGGAGATCATGACGATGGTCTTGCCCGCGTTCTTCATGTCCTCGATCAGCTGGTACATGGCGGCCTTCACGCAGATGTCCCCCCCGCGGGTCGGGCAGTCCAGGATGAGGATGTCGCAGTCCCTGCCGATCCATTTCCCGAACACGACCTTCTGCTTGTTCCCGCCGGACAGGTACTGCACGTTCTGCTCGATCGACGCGCACTTGATGGACAGGCTGCCCACCTGCGCCATGACGTAGTCCCTGACCTTTTTGGGGAACAGGAAAGGCCCCGTGCTCACGCGGTCCAGCCCGGCGGAGAGGATGTTGTCCTTGATGGACGCCGAAAGCACCAGCGCTTCCTGGTCGCGGTCCTTGCTCACGTACCCCATCCCAAGGGCCATCGCCCCCCGGGCGGAGGCGATCCGCTGCCCCCCGGGCACGTGGGTGACGCTGCCGGTCAGGAGGGTCTCCTCGCCGAAGAGCGCCTTGCCCAGCTCGTGCATCCCGCAGTGGGACAGCCCGCCGATGCCCAGGATCTCGCCCTGATTGACCGTCATGGAAACGTTCATCAGCAGGCCGGAGCCGGACGTCACCCTGTCCGCCCGCAGGACGGGCTCCCGCGCCGGCCGGCTGTCATAGTCGTCCCGGTAATAATGCTCGCCCAGTTCGCGCCCGACCATGAGCCGCTTGATCGTGCCGACTGAGAACCCGGCCTTGTCCAGCGTCGCGATGAGCCTGCCGTCCCTGAGGATGGCCATCGTGTCGCAGATGCCCATCAGCTCGTCCAGGTCGTGGGAGATGAAGATCACGGCCCTGCCGTCGTCCCGCATCCTCCGCATGATGCCGTACAGCAGGGCGCGCCCCTTCTGGGACAGGGCGGTCGTCGTCTCGTCCACGATGAGGACCTGCGGTTTCAGGCGCATGATCCGCGCGATCTCCACCAGCTTGCGGTCCTGCAGGTTGAGCTCTTCGATGAACCCCGACGGGTCGACGTCCCCGATGCCGATGTCCTTGAGGGCTTCCCCTGCCGCGGCCACCATCCTGCTCCGGCTGATCAGACCGTTCCTGCGGAAGAGGCCTTCTTCGCCCAGAAAGATGTTCTGCGCGATGGTGATGCCGGGAACGTAACCCTGTTCCTGCACGATCATCCCGATGCCGCCGCGGCCCGCCTGGATCATGGTCGCCGGGCGGTGGGGCTGGCCCTTATAGAACATCTCGCCGCCGGTCGGCTGCTGCATCCCGGCGATGATGGAGGTGATGGTGGACTTGCCGGAGCCGTTCTCGCCGATCAGCCCGGTGATCATGCCCGGATACACGCGCAGGTCAACGCCGTCCAGCGCGACGGTCGGGCCGAAATGCTTCGTCAGGCCGCGGACTTCGACGATGGGCTCCATGCCTTGTGGAACGCTTGTCTCTTTCATTGCCAGCTCCGGTTTTCCTGTCTGTCGGGGGGATGCGGCACTTGCTGAACAAATCTTACCAATGCAGGCATGATTTGTACATGCACTTTGTTATCCTGTTTCCGACTTTTTTTGCTCATCTCTTGACCCCGTCCGCCCGCCCGGATATACTCGGCATAAAAAGAAACAGGGGTTTTTGTGCGATGCAGGCGGACAAGCTCTACACCACGGCGGCGAAAGTCGAAGAATATGTCCTTGATTATTATAGGAAAACGCAAAAGGCGCTCAGTTTTACGGAGGCCCTGGCCGCCCTGCGCGACGCGGGCCGGCTGACGCCGGCGCCGGACCCGCTTCCGCCTTTTATTGAGTTTGACAGCGCGGAAACCCTCAACCGCTTCATCCTGGGCTTCCCGCTGGAGGCGATGAGCCTCATCCGCGACAGCGAGCGCGACGGCAAGGAAGGGATCATCAAGGAGACGACCTTCTTCCCCTTTGAAAAAGACGTCTACTGCTTCAAGCATTTCCCCCACATCATCGAAAACCTGCATTCCCATGACTATTTTGAGATCACCTACCTCTACGCCGGGAGCTGCCGGCTGCTGATCGACGAGGAGGCGGTCGTGCTGGAAGAAGGCGACATCTGCATCGTCCCGCCGATGTCCGCGCACAACCAGCCCATTGAGGAAAACGGCCTGGCCATCTGCATCGCCGTCCGCTCCAGTACCTTTGACTCCATCTTCGGCAGCCTCCTGACGCAGAACGACCTCGTCTCCACCTTTTTCCGCCATTCCCTCTACGGGCAGAAGCAGTCCAACTTCCTCCGCCTGAAGACAGAGCTGCAGCCCTCCGTCAAAAGCCTGCTGCACCGGCTCATTTACGAGTGCAACCAGACCGACCCCTACGCGAACGCCATCTGCATCAGCCTGCTCAACCTCTTCCTGGCGCAGATCCTCCGGCTCTGCAGCGACACCGCCAGGGTATACAAAATGGACGGGCTCACGGCCGCCCGCGCCGATTTCCCCCTGATCCTGGAATACATCCAGCAGAATTTCCGCACCGTGACGCTCGCGGGCCTGTCCCGGGTGTTCCACTACAGCCAGGCCTACCTGTGCCGGCTGATCCAGCGAAACCTGAACCAGGGCTTCACCGGCGTCGTCGTGGGCCTCAAGCTCAAGCGCGCCAGGGAATACCTGCTCAACCGCTCCCTGCGCGTTTCCGACGTCGCCCAGCTCATCGGCTACGGATCGGTGGACCACTTTTCCCGCGCCTTCAAGAAGGCGTACGGACTCTCCCCGCTGCAGTGGCGCAAGGCACACGCGAAGGCGTGAGCAGGTAAATCAAGGATGCCGATCTCAACCATTAACACTGTGACGCGCCGGTTCTTTTCCGCCCCTGCGTTGTCGCGCTCAATCGACGTAGCGCT
>CAZJCB010000249.1:0-3415 GCA_964544245.1 uncultured Christensenella sp. | reverse complement strand
GACCCCGGCAACACCGACAACACCAAGACCGAGAAATACGCGCTGATTTCAGACGCGGCCTACCGCCAGCTGATGGCGAAGCCCGCGGAGGAACGCGGCAGCTTTCGCGCCGGAATCGGGGCAGAGGCCATCAAAGTCCTGCTGAAGGACCTGGACCTGGATACCCTGAGCGTGAGCCTGAAAAAGGAAATCGAGCTGCTGACTGAAAAGGAGCGCGACAAGGAAACCGAGAGCCAGCGCCGTTCCCATGCCATCAAGCGGCTGGAGGCTGTCGAGTCTTTCCGCCAGAGCAGCAACAAGCCCGAGTGGATGGTCCTGGACGTGCTGCCGGTCATCCCGCCGGACCTGCGCCCCATGGTGCAGCTGGACGGCGGCCGCTTTGCGACCAGCGACCTGAACGACCTGTACCGCCGCGTCATCAACCGCAACAACCGCTTGAAGCGGATGCTGGAAATGGGCACGCCGGATATCATCGTGCGCAACGAGAAGCGCATGCTGCAGGAAGCCGTGGACGCGCTGATTGACAACGGCCGTCGCGGCCGCGCGGTCACAGGCCCCGGCAACCGGCCGTTGAAATCCTTAAGCGACCTGCTGCGCGGCAAGCAGGGGCGTTTCCGCCAGAACCTGCTGGGCAAGCGCGTGGACTATTCGGGGCGTTCGGTCATCGTGGTCGGCCCCGAACTGAAACTGCACCAGTGCGGCCTGCCCAAGGAAATGGCGCTGGAGCTGTTCAAGCCCTTCGTCATGGAGCAGCTGGTCAAGCTGGGCATCTCCAACAACGTCAAGAGCGCCAAGCGCGCGGTGGAAAAGGTCCGTCCGGAGGTCTGGGACATCCTGGAGGAAGTCATCCACGAGCACCCCGTGCTCCTCAACCGCGCTCCCACCCTGCACCGCCTTGGCATCCAGGCTTTTGAGCCGATCCTGGTCGAAGGCAAGGCCATCAAGCTCCATCCCCTGGTCTGCACCGCCTACAACGCCGACTTTGACGGCGACCAGATGGCCGTCCACGTACCGCTCTCCAGCGAAGCCCAGGCGGAAGCCCGCTTCCTGATGCTGGCGGCCAACAACATCATGAAACCCCAGGACGGCAGGCCGGTCATCTCCCCCACCCAGGACATCGTCATCGGCTGCCATTACCTGACGCTGAAAGACGAGGACGCCCTGGGCGCCGGGCGCATCTTCTCCTCCATGGATGAAGCCGAAATGGCTTACCACCAGCAGGAGATTTCCCTGCATGCCCCCATCAAGGTGCGCCTGGAGCGCAGTTTTGAGGGCAAAAAGGAACGCCGCCTTGTCTCCTGCACCCTGGGACGGCTGATCTTCAACGCCGTCATTCCCCAAAACCTGGGCTACCAGCCCCGGGTGAGCATGGACGACATGTTCCTGCTGGAGATCGACCACGAGGTCGTCAAGAAGGACCTGGGCAAGATCGTGGACAGCTGCTATCACGTGCACGGCGTCAACGTCTGCGCCCAGGTGCTGGACAACATCAAGCGCATCGGGTACACCTACTCCACCCGGGGCGCGATCACCGTTTCGATTTCTGACATCGTCGTCCCGCCCGAAAAGCAGCAATGGCTTGAGGAAGCCGACCAGCTGGTCAGGGTGATCGAGGCCAAATACCGCCGCGGCCTGATGAGCGAGGATGAGCGGTACAAAGCCGTCATCCAAGTCTGGGGCGACACCACCAACAGGCTGAAAAACCGCGTCATGCATGTGCTGGACAAGAACAACCCCATCTATATGATGACCAACTCCGGCGCGCGCGGCTCCGTCGGCCAGGTATCCCAGCTGGCCGGCATGCGCGGTCTGATGGCTTCCCCTTCCGGAAAAACCATCGAGCTGCCCATCCGGGCGAATTTCCGCGAAGGCCTCAACGTGCTGGAATTCTTCATGTCCTCCCACGGCAGCCGCAAGTCGCTGGCCGACACCGCGCTGCGCACGGCAGACTCCGGCTATCTGACCCGCCGCCTGGTGGACGTCAGCCAGGAAGTCATCGTGCGCGAAGTGGACTGCTTTGAGACCCGCGGCGAAACCATCCGGGGCATCACGGTGCAGCCCATCAGTGAGATCGAATCGCTGGAAGACCGCATCAACGGGCGTGTGGCAGCGGAAGACGTCTTCAACCCGGTCACGGGCGAACTGCTGTGCAATGTGAACCAGGAAATAGACCAGAAACTGGCGAAAAAGATCGCCGAAGCCGGCGTGACCATGATGCAGGTACGTTCTGTCCTGACCTGCCGCAGCCAAAGGGGCGTCTGCGCCAAGTGCTACGGCACCAACCTGGCCCACAGCGGCCTGGTGGACATCGGTGAGGCGGTCGGCATCATCGCCGCCCAGTCCATCGGCGAGCCCGGCACGCAGCTGACCATGCGCACCTTCCACACCGGCGGCGTTGCCAACGTTGAGGACATCACGCAGGGTCTGCCGCGCGTGGAGGAGCTGTTTGAAGCCCGCAAGCCCAAGCGCGAGGCGACGCTGGCGGACATCTCCGGCACCGTCACCATCCAGACCACCAAGAAACGCCGGGAGATCGTCATCACCAGCGACCACAACCCAGAGGACAAGAAGGCCTACCTGATCCATTACGGGGCGAGGCTGAGGGTGGAAAACGGAGACCATGTCCAAGCCGGTGACGAGCTGATCGAAGGCTCCATCAACCCGCACCACCTGCTGCGCATCCTGGGCATCAAGTCCGTGCAGGAATACCTGCTGCGCGAGGTGCTCAGCGTGTACCACAGCCAGGGCGTCGGCCTGGCGGACAAGCACATCGAGGTCATCATCCGCCAGATGCTGCGCAAGGTGCGCGTTGAAGAATCGGGTGATACCGATTTGCTCCCGGGCAGCCTGGTGGACATCTTCCAGTTTGACGAAGCGAACCTGAGGGCTGTGGAAGCCTTCGAGGCGAAAGTCGCCTCCGGCGAGGCAGGCCCGGACGACCAGCCGCGCACGGCCAGCGCCAAGCGCGTGCTGCTGGGCATCACCAAGGCTTCCCTAGCGACTGATTCCTTCCTGTCCGCCGCCTCCTTCCAGGAGACCACCCGCGTGCTCACCGAAGCCGCCATCAAGGGCAAGATCGATCCGCTGGAAGGCCTGAAGGAAAACGTCATCATCGGCAAGCTGATCCCCGCCGGTACAGGCATGCGCCGTTACAAGAATATCGAACTCCAGGAAACCTACTGAGGAAAACAAGGGCGTCAAACCCAACGGCATCCACGGCAGCCCTGCGAAAAGGCAGGGCTGCTCTTTTACCCTCGCTGCCTGTGCGCCGGCAGAACCGGCTCCCGAAACTCAAAGCGGTCGCATCAATTTCCACAAAACCGCTGATTCTGTTTGGAATTTCAGGGGGAACCATCAAGCGCCGTAGTGCCTCATGTCAAATTGAGCGCGAAGACGTCATCTGTGCCTCACATAG
>CAZJCB010000248.1:0-3418 GCA_964544245.1 uncultured Christensenella sp. | reverse complement strand
CTGTTCCCCCATTCTGCGAAAATCATGGAAACCCGATCGAACCCCGCTTTCAGGGGCATGGCGGAGACGCCGTGCGGAGAAAGGAAAGGAAAAAATGAAAAGGATGTCAAGCCTGCTCGCGGCAATGACGGCCCTGTGCCTGCTGTGCGCGCTGCCAGGCGCCGCGCTTGCGCAAACCGCTGAAACGCCCCCGGAAACCGCGGAAACGGTCAAATGGCCGGAGAAGATGACCGGCTCCTGGGTGGGGCTTTACGAAAACCTGTGGGTGCAGTATTCGTTCTACCAGAACGGGAAGTACAACCTGACGGTGTTTGAAGACCCTTCCCTGGACGGCACGGGCACCTGGGAAACGTTCGGAAAAGACTACTCCGTCACGTTCGGCGGCGGCCTGATGCGGCTCACCGTGCGCGGGATCACAAGTGTCTTCCGCCGCCTGCCCGAACCCTTTGTCTACGTCCGCGTGAAGACGGAGGATGAGACCGTCGCCCCGTCGGTGGACCCCCTGCTCGTGGGGACCTGGGGCGGCAGGATCGGGGAGGATTACGAAGAATGGACCTTCCGCGGAGACGGGCAGTTCGCACGGCTCACCCCCTACAATGCGCAGAAGGCAGAGGGCCGCTACCTCGCAGGCGGCGGAAGCCTTGCCGTCCTGGTGGTCAGAAAGATGCTCACCTGCGCCTACAAAGCCGGTGAAAG
Organism: uncultured Christensenella sp.; assembly: GCA_964544245.1. Taxonomy (GTDB): domain Bacteria; phylum Bacillota; class Clostridia; order Christensenellales; family Aristaeellaceae; genus UBA6115. Next base: position 2,722 of record CAZJCB010000248.1, on the reverse strand, counting down.
TTACATCACGGTGGACCTGCCCGAAGACGGAAAGGTGATCCTGAACAGGAAACCCGGGCCACTGGAAGAGATGTCGCAGTTTGAAGACTATGGTTATCTATTGCCTGATTACGAGGAGCCCGTGGGACACCGTGTTGGCAGGTACTTCGGAAACGAGACGGAGGTCGTCATCCCCGGCGTGCTTGGCTATGTCGCGGTGGTCGGCATCGGCGGGAACGCGTTTGCCGGGAACAAGAGCATGGAGAGCATCACGATCTCCGATTTTATCGTGAGCATCGGGACCGGGGCGTTCGAAGGCTGCGAAGCCCTGAGGGACGTGCTGTTCATCGGCACCGACTTGAGCATGGCAATCCCCTCCTCCTACAATGAAGTACTCGGCTTTTCCGTCATTCCGGGCAGCTGCCCGCTGAAAACCATCGGGGAGGGCGCCTTCCGCGGCTGCGTCCGCCTGGAAAACCTGAACCTCGCCAAAAGCGCCCGGCAATCGCCCTTGACCGAATTTTACATGCCGCTCGGCTGGAGCGACGTCAGGGGGATCAACCTCCCGGACGGCGTGGAGACCATCGGCGCGAACGCGTTCGAGGGCTGCGAAAGCATCACCAGCGTCGCCATCCCGGACAGCGTGACCTCTATCGGCAAGGACGCCTTCAAGGGCTGTCCCAACGTGACCTTCATCGTGGCCGAAGGCTCCTGCGCCTATGATTACGCGAAGAGTAACGGGATCCCGTTCATACTCCGGGGGGAATAGGGTCAGAACGACCAGGCTTTCACGGCTCATCACCGATGCGTCTGTTCCCCCATTCCGCGAAAATCCAGAAAACCAGGGACTGAACCCCGCTTTCAGGGGCATGGCGGAGACGCCGTGCGGAGAAAGGAAAGGAAAAAATGAAAAGGATGTCAAGCCTGCTCGCGGCAATGACGGCCCTGTGCCTGCTGTGCGCGCTGCCAGGCGCCGCGCTTGCGCAAACCGCTGAAACGCCCCCGGAAACCGCGGAAACGGGCGGCTGGCCGGAGGAACAGCTCGGCTCCTGGGTGGGGTTCCACAAGAACCTCTGGGGCCAGTTCACCTTCTATCCAAACGGAAGATATGACATGACGGTGTTCGAGGACCCCTCCCTGGACCAGTCCGGGACCTATGAAACCATCCAGAAAGTGGAGGAGACGGCCATTGAAGGCGACCTCTGGCATTTCACGGCTGACGGAGAGGCCGGCGCCTTCCGCCGGATACCCAATCCCTATATCCGCCTGAAGACGGAGGATGACTCCGTCGCCCCGTCGGTAGACCGAACCCTCCTGGGGACCTGGGGCGGCAGGATCGGAGAGGATTACGTCGAGTGGACCTTCCACGGGGACGGGCGTTTCACGAACTGCATCCCCTACCAGGAGCTGATAGCAGAGGGCTATTACCTCGCCAGCGGCAGTGAAATGGCGGTCCTCCTGAACAGAAAAATCATCCAGTACGGCTATAAAGCCAGCGAAAACTCCATCACGGCGGACCTGCCCGGCGGCGGAAGGGTGATCCTGAACAGGAAAGCCGGGCAGCTGACGGAGATGTCCATTGATGAAGACGGGGACTTCGGATGGCTGTGGCCCATGGATCAAAAGGAACCCAGGGGACCGATACTCTGCCGCTACCTTGACAATGAAACGGAGGTCGGCATCCCCGGCTGCGTCGCCTGGGCCGCGGTGATCGGGATCGGCGACGGGGCGTTCAAGGGGAACAAGACCGTCAAGAGCGTGACGGTCCCGGCCTTTGTCACTCAAATCGGCAGTGCGGCCTTCGAAGGCTGCGAAAACCTGACAGACGTGCTGTTCATGGGGACCAGAACCAACATGGGTAATGAGGTATGGGGGGATGTCTCCTCCTACAAGGAGGCCGGCGTGACCGTCATCCCGGGCAGCTGCCCGCTGAAAACCATCGGGGAGGGCGCCTTTCGCGGATGCAAAAACCTGGAAAACCTGAACATCGCGAAAAGTACGGTACAGTCGCCCCACTCCATCTACTGGTGGATCGGCCGGAGCGACGTCAGGGGCATCAACATCCCCGACGGCGTGAACAGCATCGGCGCGAACGCGTTTGAGGGCTGCGAAAGCATCACCAGCGTCACCTTCCCGCGCAGCGTCAGATGGATGGGCAAGGACGCGTTCAAGGGCTGTCCCAACGTGACCTTCATCGTGTACGAAGACTCCTACGCCTACAATTACGCGAAGAGAAACGGGATTCCGTTCTTGCTCCGGGGGGAATAGGGTCAGAACGACCGGGCCCTCACGGCTTATCCCCGATTCGTCCGGCCACCCACAAAGGAAACCCGGATCAATCCCCGCCTGCCGGGACACGGCAGGCGGGCTATGAAAAGAAAGGAAAGGAAACAGATGAAAAAGACAATGATCCTGCTGCTGGCCATGCTCCTGACCTTCACATTATCCGGCAGCGCGTCACCCGCGGCGGAAGAAACAGCATAGCAAAAATTGATTGTGCTGCGCAAGAGATACGCGGGAAGTGCATCATCGCTTCGCATATTGTCCAATTGCCTCCAGGTGGCCTCCACAGCATCGGAAACAGCATCTGCCTTCATATAGTATACATGCCAGGTGCGGTGCTCCTTTTCGTGGGCGTAGCTGCGCAGCTCGGAATACCATGTCAGCGTTTTCAGATTCTCCTGTGATTCATCATATTCCTTGATAATGGCTTCATTGGCGATGGCAACCGCCCGGTCCCGGG
>CAZJCB010000247.1:0-3427 GCA_964544245.1 uncultured Christensenella sp. | reverse complement strand
ACTGGGCGATCATGTCCCGGATGAAGTAGACGGTCATGATGATCATGAAGGGGATATACGCGAAATAGACCAGGTCCAGGCTGATCTTCAGCGACGAGGTCTCCTGCCGCTTCATGAAGAACACGAACTCCACGCTGGGCACGAAGGCGTAGACGAAGGCGACGGTCATCAGCAGGTTGCCCAGGAACATCGTGACAGCGCGCGGCCTGACCGCCATCCTGTCGCACAGCATCGTAAAGCTGACGTGCCTGCGCTCCCTCTGCGCGTAGCAGGCGCCCAGCAGCACCAGCCACAGGTAGCAGCTGACGGTCACCTCGTAGGCCCACTGCAGCGGCTGGCGCAGCACGTAGCGCGAGAAGATCTGCAGGACAAAGGTCAGGAACATGACCGTGAAGGCAAGGGCGGGAATGTACAGCTCCACCACGTCCCGCAGCACGGTCGCCATGCGGCCCAGGGGTCCCCCCCGCGGTTTTTTCATACGCCACCTCAAAAAACAGGAAGGGCAGGGGAACCGCGTCCCCTGCCCGGTACGGTCCTATTATTCGCCCGCCTTGCGCACCCTTTCGAGCAGGTCAAGGTCCCAGGCTTTGGAGAACGGGTCGTTCATGTACACTTCCAGCACGTGGTCGGCGAAGGCGTCCAGGTCGGCGTAATAGACCTTCAGGCCCTTCTCCTTGAAGAACTCGATCAGGGTCGCTTCGCGCGCCAGGTTGGTCTCGTCGCAGTATTTGCGCCCGGCTTCGGCGGCCTGCATCAGGATGTCCTTCTGCGCGTCCGTCAGGCTGTTCCAGGTGTCCAGGTTGATGCAAGGCCAGACGGAGTCGACCAGGTGGTTGGTGATGGTGATGGATTTCTGCACCTCGTAGAACTTGGCGCTTTCAAGGGTCGGCAGCGGGTTGTCCTGGCCGTCGACCACGCCGGTCTGCAGCGACAGGTAGAGCTCGGAGAAGGAGATCGGGGTCGGGTTGGCGCCCAGCGCCTTGCCCAGCAGCAGCCAGGCTTCGGAGTTGGGCATGCGCAGGTTGATGCCGTTGAGGTCCGCGGGGGTCTTGATTTCCTTGTCCTGGCTCAGGGAGATCTGCCTGGAGCCGAGGTACCAGGCCGCCAGCGGCAGGATGTTCTGCTCCTGCGCGATGCGCTGGAAGACTTCTTTGCCGATCTCGCCGTTGTAGACGCCCGTCATGTGGTCATAGCTTTTGAACACGTAGCCGGCCGTGAACATGCCCAGCCAGGGCGAGCCGGTCGTCAGCCAGGAAGCGCTGATGAGGGAGATGTCCGCGTCGCCGCCGGCCACCGCGACCACTTCCTCTTCCTGTGTGAAGAGGACGGCGTCGGTGTGCAGTTCCACCTCGATGTCGCCTCCGGAGAGTTCTTCCGCCGCCCTTTTGAACTCTTTCATGGCCATGGCGTGCGTATCGGTGGATACGGCCGTCAGGGAGATGACGAGCTTGACTTTCTCAGCCGAGGCGAACGTGCTCATGCCAAGGAGCAGGATCAGGACCAGGAGCAGGGACAGGGTTTTCTTCATGGCGTTTTCCTCCGTTTGATATATTGATGCGGTCCCTCCGCATGGAGAACGTTCGCGGTGTTCCGGTGTTTCAGGCGGCTGCGCCGGGCGCGGGCCTCAGCGCAGCCCCAGCTGCCGCTTGACCTCGTTGCACAGTTCGTCCATCTGCCGCACTTCCTCTTTGAAGGTGGCCGTCAGCAGGCCGCTGTCGCTGTTGCGGCAGGTGATGCCGATCGGCAGGCCCTCGATGGCCTGGAGGTGGTATTTCGCGTTCACGGGGTAGAGCTGCCGCTCGATGAAAGAGCACATGGTCAGCGCGTCCTGCACCAGGCCCGCCATCGGATGGTCAAAATGCCGGGTGAGCCAGACGTACAGCTCGGGGTGGAAGTTGGCCATGATGCCGCTGTACCCGGCCGCGCCGTCCCGAAGCGACTGCAGGGCGGTGGTCGCGTTGGCGTTGTACAATTTCAGGTTGCTGCCCTTTATGGCCTTCAGCTTCTGCCTGATCTGTTCGCTGTCGCAGCAGGTGTCCTTGAGGAAATAGAAGCGCTCTGTTTTGGCCACCTCGCTGATCACGCCCAGGCTCAGCAGGCGCTTGTAGGGCGTGGGGCACTCATACAGGCCCAGGCGGATGTCCTTGCCGATGCGGGACAGCAGGCTGCCCAGGTGGTCCAGCAGCGCCGCGTCGGGTTCCCCCTCCCCGGCCAGCCGGTTGGTGATCAGGATGACCGCGTCCACCCCCGTGGCCGCCATCTGCTCGATGCCCCTGACCTGGTCGTCCAGGGGATAGTCCGTATGCCCGGACGCGACGACCGGCACCCGCCCCGCCGACTGCTCCACCGTGATGCGGGCGATCCGCGCGCGCTCCTCCGGGTCCATGTGAAAGATCTCGCTGGACTGGCAGGAGGCGAACAGGCCGTCCACGCCCATGTCGATGTACCAGTCCACCAGGGCGCGCAGGCCCTTTTCGTCAATTGATCTGTCCTCGTTGAACGGGGTCAGCATGACCGGCCATACGCCGTTTGGATAAGGGTTCACGGTCTTCACCTCCTGAACGGTGATTTGCAGTTTCTGCGTCAAATAGTACGTGGATTTCTCCCGGATGTCAACTGCCCCCGCGGACGGTTCCCAGCCGCGTGCCCGTATGCTAAGATGGGGCCGTACGATATTCCGCCCCGTGCGCGAAAGAGGGAAGAACGTGAAAAAAGCGGTTGAATTCCGGCAGAAAATGGCTTCCGGCAGGCTGATTGTCGGCGGGCACGCCTTCTTAAACGACGCCGCGGTCTCCGAGATCCTGGCCTTCCATGGCTACGAGTTCGTCTGGGTGGACGGCGAACACGGCGCCATGAGCCCTGCGGACATCCTCCGCCACATCACGGCGATTGACGCCGCCGGCGCCGCGTCCCTGGTGAGGGTCCCCGCCAACGACCCCGTCCTCATCAAGCCGGTCCTGGAGATGGGCCCCGACGGCATCATCGCGCCCATGGTCAACTCCGCCCGGGAGGCCCGGGACTTCGTCCGCGCCTGCGCGTATCCCCCCGAGGGTATCCGCGGCTTCGGGCCCAGGCGGGCCTGCCGCTACGGGGCCGTCCCGTCCCGGGAATACCTGGCGTCGTCCGGGGACTGGCTGCTCAAGATCGCCCAGATCGAGAGCGTTCAGGCGGTGGAAGCCCTGGAAGCCATCTGCGACACCGAGGGGCTCGACCTGCTCATCGTCGGCCCCAACGACCTCTCAGGCTCCTTGGGCATCCTGGGCGACACGCGCAACCCCCTCATCATGAAGGCCTACGACCGGATCGCCCGGACCTGCCTGGACAGGAAAATGCCTTTCGGCGTTTCCCTCGCGCCCAATGACATGGCCTCGGCCAGGGAGTGGATCACCAGGGGCGTCAGCGTGCTCAGCTGCGGGGACGACATCTC